>NZ_WPCD01000128.1:0-10534 GCF_009741955.1 Halogeometricum sp. CBA1124
CCCAGCGGGCCGTTCTCCTGCGAGAGGACGAGTTGGTTGATGGTGACGACGAGCGTCGTCCCGGTGACGAGGACGCTTATCATCGTCGAGAAGATGGTCTCGACGGTGTCGCCGGTCTGCGATTCGGCCATCAGCGACGGCGAGAGGAGGACGCTGTACAGCATGAAGACGACGAAGATGAACGCCGCGAACGCCGCGGTCACGACGGCGCGGTTCGTGCGCAGCAACAGCCGTATCTTGAGACGGCTCTCGTCGGCCCGCCGGCGCATCGTGTTCTCGGTGCCGATGTCCTCTCCGGAGTCGTCACTCATCTCGGCTCGCCGTCTCGTCGGTTCGGGGTCGCTTCAGGAGGATGTACTTCGTGCCGCCGCCGACGTAGTCGAGGGTGTCGGCGAGTTCCCAGCCGTCGCGGCCGAGTTCGTTGAGTTCGGCCGTCGGGTCGGTCACCTCTTTCTTGGTCTCCTCGCGTGGCGGCCGCACCGCTCGATACTCCCACTCGGTGCCGTCGTCTGCGGTCACAGGCCTCGTTGTTCGCGCCGGGTGTAAGCGTGTTTGGGCCGTCTACGCTCGGAAATTCGGCGAGCGGCCACAAGATACAGCACCGCACCCGGTGAGGCACGGGACGGATGCGAGAACTTCACGTCGAGGCCCCGGCGGGTCGATGTGACGACGTCGAGTCGACGCTCCGAGAACACGACGTCGAGTTCGTCACGGCGTCGCAGGACGACGGGTCGACGCTCTTCTTCTTCGCCCTCCCGACGGCCGCCGTCGCGCCCATCCTCGAAGCCCTGCGCGAGGCGGGTATCGACGAGGAGTCCTACACCGTCGTGACGAAGGCCGAGGCGGTCGAGACGGCGGGCTACGACGAACTCCGGGAGCGCTACGCGAACGCCGTCGGCAAGCTCTCGAAGGAGGAACTGCACGCCAAGATAAGCGAGCTTCAGTGGCCGTTCCAGATATACTACCTCGGGACGGTCCTGAGCGTCCTCGCGGCGGCCGCCGGCCTCCTCCTCGACCAGCCGGCGCTGATAATCGGGGCGATGATAATCGCGCCGCAGGCGAGTTCCGCCCTCGCCGCTCCCGCCGGCGCACTGTTGAGCGACTGGAGCCTGTTCGTCGCAGTCTCAAAGAGCAGGTGCTGGGACTCGGCGTCGCCGTCGTCGGCGCGGCGATGTTCGGCTGGTTCGTCCGCTGGACGGGGTTCGTGCCGCCGTTGCTCTCGCTCCTGCAGGTCGAACTCGTCGGCGTCCGCCTCGCGCCGTCGTTCCTCTCGACGGTGGGCGCCGTCATCGCCGGCGTCGTCGGCGCGTTCGGGTACACGACCGAGCAGTCGACGGCGCTCATCGGCGTCATGATCGCCGCGGCGCTGATTCCGTCCGCGGCGACGGCCGGCCTCGCCGTCGCGTGGGGACTCCCCCTCCTCGTCGTCGGCGCACTCCTGTTGCTCCTCGTCAACCTCGTCGCCATCAACGGGGGGGGCGTTCCTCACGCTGTTGGCGATGGGCTACGACCCCGACTGGCGCGAGGGCGACAGTTCGTTCCGCGACTCCATCTCCGAGAGCCGGAAGACGGCTGTGTACGTGACGCTCGCCGTCCTCTTCGTCACCGTCGTCGCCACCGGCTACCTGACGGGCGCGAACGTCCTGTTCACGCAGTCGGTCAACCAGGAGGTGCAGGCGACGCTCGACGACCCGGGGTACGCGAACCTCTCGCTGTCGACCGTGCAGGTGGAGTACCGCGGCCCCGTCGTCGGCGAGACGCCCTCGACGGTCACCGTCGGCGTGAGTCGGCCATCGAACCGCGAGTATCCGGATCTCGCGGGGCGGCTAGAGCGGCAGATAGAGGGGGCGACCGGCCGGAACGTGGAGACGACGGTGGCGTTCACGGAGTCGCGAACGTCGAACGCGACGGCGCCCTGAACTGCGGTCTCACGGCGTCGTGCCCGGCTGTTCGTCGCGTCGTGGCCGGCGACTCACCGCGATTCGATGGCCGCCTCCGCGGCGCGCGCCAGCGCCGCGATTCCGTCGTCTATCTCCTCGGGAGACGCGTGACTGAACGAGAGCCGCAGGCTTCGCTCCCCGCGGCCGTCGGCGTAGAAGTGTTCGCCGGGGAGGTAGACGACGCCCTCCTCGCCCGCGCGGGTGAGCATCGCCGACGTGTCGACGCCCTCCGGGAGCGTCACCCAGACGAAGAAGCCGCCGTCGGGGTCGCTCCACTCGGCCTCCGGCGGCATGTAGGACTCCAGTCGGTCGAGCATCACGTCGCGCCGCCGTTCGTACGCCTCGCGGACCGCCGCGACGGTCCGGTCGTAGTGGCCGTCGCGGCAGTAGCGGGCGACGACGCCCTGCGTGAACCGGTTGGTTCCGCCGGCGTTCATCCGGTCTATCTGTTCTGCGACGTCGCCGTCGGCGACGACCCACCCGGTGCGGACGCCGGGCGCGATGGTCTTCGAGTACGTCCCGACGCGGACGACGCGGCCCGTCTCGTCGAGCGCCTTGAGCGGCGGCAGGGGGTCGCCGTCGTACCGGAGTTCGCCGTAGGCGTCGTCTTCGAGGACGACGAAGTCGTACTCCGCGGCGAGTTCGAGGAGTCGCTCCCGCCGGTCGAGGGGGAGCGTCACGCCCCTCGGGTTGTGGAACGCCGGAATCGTGTAGCACAGTTTCGGGAGCGGCCGTCCCTCGTCGCGCCGGGCGTCGAGTTCGTCGGCCATCGCCGACACGTCCAGGCCGTCGGCGTCCATCGGGAGACCGGTCACGTCCGCGCCGTACCCCTCGAACAACCGGAGCGCCCCCATGAACGTCGGCGCCTCCACGAAGACGCCGTCGTCCGGTTCGAGGAACGTCCGGCAGACCACGTCGATGGCGTGCGTCGCACCGTTCGTCAGCACGACCTGTTCGGGGTCGCAGTCGATGCCGCGCCGCGCAGCCTGTTCGGCGACGATACCCGCGAGCGACTGGGCGTTCTCGCCGCCGGTGTACTGGAGGGCGACGTCGCCCTCCTCCGCGAACAGGTCCTGGGCGGCCGTCAGCAGTTCCTCGTTCGGGAACGAGTCGGGGAACGGGAACCCGAAGCTCAGCGACACGGCGTCGGGTGCCGAAATCGACCGCCACGCGCCGTATCCCTCCTCGCCCATCGTCTTCTGCACCGTCTCGGTGAACAAATGTTCGAGCATCTATCGGATATCGTGTCACCGTCGCACCTCTTGCATCCACCGGTGGGCGTGCGTCTTTCCGGATTCTCTCGGGCTCGCCGTCCGGGGGCGGCGAGGCGGCCACCGAGCGTCTCGCGACTCAGACGACGCGGTTGGCCACCGACTCGCCGGCGGCGAGGCGGCGGCAGTTCTCGCGGACCAGCGCGGCGATACGGCCCGGATATTCGTCCGTCGCGGCCGCCGCGTGCGGCGTGACGACGACGTTCTCCATCCCCCAGAGCGGCGACTCCTCGGGGAGCGGTTCCGTCTCGAACACGTCGAGTGCCGCGCCGGCGATAGACCCGGATTCGAGGGCGTCCACGAGCGCCGACTGGTCGGCGACGGGGCCGCGCGCGACGTTGACGAGGTAGGCGTCCTCGCGCATCGCCGCCAGTTCCGCCGCGCCGAACAGGCCCTCGGTCCGGTCGGTGAGGGGGACGGCGAGGACGACGAACCGGGCGTCGGCGACGGCTTCGCGCAGGTCCTCGGGGCCGTAGCGCCGGTCGACGTGTTCGACGGGCGTCGGCGTGCGGCGGACGCCGGCGACGGACATGCCCAGGGCGTCCGCGCGGCGGGCGACGCCCCGACCGAGCGTTCCGAGGCCGACGACGCAGACGGACTCGCCGGCGAGCGTGAACGTCTCGTCCCACGCGGGCGGGTTCCACGCCCGGTCGGGTTGGTCCAGTCGGTAGCGGTGGAGGCCGCGGGCGAACCCGAGCATGTAGCCGACGACCATCTCGCCGACGGAGTCGCCGTGCAGGCCGGTGCTGTTGCTCAGCGAGATACCCCGTTCGCGGAGGGCGTCGAGAGGGAACTCGTCGTAGCCGGCCCGAATCACGTGAATCCAGTCGACGCCGGCGTCGAGGAACGAGGGGTCGTAGTCGAAGGTGACCAGGCCGTCGAGGGCGGCGTCCGGAGTCAGCGTCTCGTCCGCGTCCGTGACCGTCGCGTCGACCGCTTCGAGCGACGACCGGAGTACCGACGGCGGGAACAACCGCTCTACCGAGGGGTGGATACCGAGTCGTATCGTCATACCGACCGGTCGCTCCTCGGAGGCAAAAGCGATTGGTGAGGTGGCAATCCGCCGCGCCGGCCGCGCGCCTAGTCGTCGGCCCGAAGCGTCTCCGTCTCGCGCGTCGCCGGATACCGGTCGCGGAGGCGGGCGAGTACGTCGTCGACGGTGTCGTTCTCGTAGGTCCAAAACCCCGTGAACTCCCGGTCGCCCGTCTCGACGGCGACGAGTGCGCGCGCGTCGACCGGCGAGCGGTCCGAGTCGAAGACGACGAACCACGACTCCAGAATCTCATCGGCGTCGGAGGTGTGTTCGACCAGTCCCGCGGGAGCGTCGGTGTCGCCCGCGCCGTAGACGTGGACGTCCACGTCCGCGTCGCGGAGTTTCTCGTAGATGTGCGTCTGCGATTCGAGCGTCGAGAGGCGCTGGAACCCGGCGTGGAGTTCGCCCTCGCCCACGCGGTGGGCGTAGCGCTCGATTTCGTGGGACGCGAGCAGCATCTGTCCGATGTCGTAACTCGTGACGTCCGGTCGTCGACGTGTTCGAGAATCGCGGGACGCTCGACGGCCCCGAAGTCGTCCTCGAACATGCCCTCCCCGGCGACGTGTCGGTGGACGTCCTCGACGCTCGCGGCGGCGACGAACTCCTCGCCGTCGTGGAGGACGGCGAAGTTCCGCGGGAGCGACGCGTCGGTGACGCCCTCCCGCACCTCGACGCTCTGCGGTTCGAAGTAGGAGGCGATGCGGGCTCGTTTCTCGGGCGGTCCGTCGTAGTTTACAATCGAGAACGTCTGAGTCGTCGCTTCAACCCTCCCGACGAGAGTTTCGAGTGTGTCGGTCACGCAGTATTTCCCTCTTTCAGACTGGTAGGGTGCTGGTAAAATAAGTCTGCCTTCCGAATACAGCTATTGATATTCGCACCGTCGCGGGCCCGAGCGGTTCAGTCGTGGCCGTTGGTCTGCTTCTCGCCCTCGACGGCGGCCTCGAGGAGTTCCCGGCCGTACTCGGTGTTCGTCTCCAGTTCGGGCACCGGCGTCGGGTCGCCGTCCTCGTCCACGGCGACGTAGACGACGTACGACTCGGTGGTGAGTTCCGTGTCGCCCGTGAGGGGGTCCTCGCGGAAGACGCGGAGACGGACCTTCACGCTGGTCCGGCCGGCGGCGTAGACGTACGACTCGATGAGGGCGGCGTCGCCGCGCGGAATCGGCTGGTGGAAGTTCACGCTCTCCATCCGGGCGGTGACGCACGTCTGCCCGGCGAACCGCATCGCCGACATCGCGCCCACCTCGTCCATCCACTTCATCACGTTGCCCCCGTGGGCCATGTCGTAGTTGTTCGTGTCGTTCGGGTTGACGAGGGTGCGGTTCTCGATGTACGTCTCCTCGATGTCTATCATGCTCGGGCGTACTCGGACCCCGGAATTAACGCTTCTGTCGTCCGGCCGCGTCCGTGCGGGTCGTTCGTGACAGTCTCGAACGGCGGTCGAACCGCGCTTCGAGAATCAATTCTGATACTGGGAGAGGAATCACTTAGGTGGGGCGTCGTCTGGACCCGGTATGAACGCGAGCAGGGCGGGTCGGCGGTCGTCACAGGAGTGGGGGAGGCCGTGACGCGGCGCGCATCGGCGTCGTTCGTCGCCGCCGCACTCGTAGTTTCGGCGGTCGCGGGGGCGGCGGGACCGGGTCTCGCGGCGGCGGCAACCGGCACGCAGTCGAACTTCTCGGTCACGAACCCGACGGGGCAAGACCTGAACGTCTCGTTCGAGTCGACGGACCAGTTGAGTTCCTTCGACGTCGTCGTCTACCGGGGCGACTCCTCGGAAACCGTCCTCGACCGGAGCGCCTTCACGGAGACGAGCATCTCGGGCGGCTACCGCTACCAGTACACGTACACGACGCAGGACGAGGGGCGGTACCGCGCCGAACTCGTGGGCGAGTCACTCCAGGACGACGCGTTCGTCGACGTCACCGAACCGTCCGTGACGAACGTGCAGGTGAGCGACGACACCGACGGCGACGGCATCGTGGCGTCGGGCGACACCGTCCGCGTCAGCGCGGACGTGACCGACGCGACGACGCAGGTGGACGGCGTCGAAGTCGACGCCTCGGCGTTCGGCGTCGGCCCCAACGTGTCGCTCTCGCCCGGCGGCGGCGACACGTACACGGGGACGTTCGATGTCGACGCCACCGTCCCGGCCGACGGTCCGCAGAGCGTCACCGTCGCCGCGTCGGACAACCAGAGCAACACCAACGTCACGGCCACGCCGACGCTCCGTCTCGACACGACGGCCCCGGTGTACGCGACGACGACGCTCGACGCGGCGGCGACGGCACCGTCGACGCCGGCGAACAGGTCACGGTCGAGGTGGACGTGACGGACGCGACGACGGCCGTGCAGTCGGTGACGGCCGACCTCTCGGCGTTCGGGGCGGGCGGTGCGGAACCGCTGACGAACGCGTCCGGGTCGAGCGTCTACGACGCGACGGTCACCGTCACCGAGGGCGGGACGACGGACGGCGACTACCCCGTCACCGTCACCGCGCGCGACGGCGCGGCGAACGAGAACCAGACGGGCGTGGGGACGCTGACGCTCAACACCGACCCGAACGTGACGGCGTTCGACGCGGACAACTCCTCGGGGCGGTCCGTCGGACTCTCCTTCGACAGCGACGAATCGCTCGGCGACATCGTCGTGGGCGTCTCGGGCGCGCAGTCGGCGTCGGTGACGGAGGCGAACTTCACCGAGTCCGGGAGCGGCCCGTACTCGTACGCCGGGACGTACGACGCGCCGACGGACGGCACGTACACGTTCGCGCTCACGACGGCGAACGACTCGACCGACAAGAACGGCGCGGGCGGCGAGTCCGAGACGGTGGTCGTGGACACGACGGCCCCGAGCCTCGGCCCCGTCTCGCTGACGGACGGCGACGGCGACGGCGACGTGACCGACGGCGACTCGATAACCGTCGAGGCCGACGTGACGGACGCGACGACGGCCGTGCAGTCGGTGACGGCCGACCTCTCGGCGTCGACGCCGGAAGCGTCTCACTCTCGACGACCGACGGGACGACGTGGAACGCGACGACCACCGTCGGCGCGTCGCCGACGGAGGGCGACCGACTGGCGTCCCTGACGGCGACCGACGACGAGGGGAACGAGGTGTCGGCGGACACGGGGACGCTCGCCGTCGACACCAGCGGACCAGCCGTCTCCTCGCCGACGCTCCGGAACGGAAGCGGCGGCGTGAGCGTCGTCCGGGACGGCGACACCGTCGTCGTCTCCGCGACGGTGACGGACGCGACGGGCGTCGCCTCGGTGACGGCGGACGCCTCCGCGTTCGGCGTCGGCACGGAGACGCTCACGCTCGACGGCGGCGACACGTACACGGCGTCGTTCGAGGTGAACGGCACCACCGCCGCCGGCGACGGCAACTACAGCCTCACCGTCGAGACGACCGACGACCTCGGGAACGCGAACGCGGCGACGACCAACGAGTTGACGCAGGACGTGAACCCGCCGACGCTCTCCGGCGGGAGTCTCACCGGCGCGGACGGCGACGGCGTCGTCGCCGACGGGGAGACGGTGACCGTCGAACTCACCGTGACCGACGCGACGACGGTCGACTCGGTCACCGCGAACGCGACGGCACTCGGCGGCGGGTCGGCCGTCGACCTCTCGCGGGTCGGCGGGACGGACGCGTACGACGGGACGTTCGCCGTCGACGCGGGGGGCGTCGCCGACGGCGTCCACGCCGTCGACGTGCGGGCGACGGACAGTCAGGGGAAGGCGGCCGAGACGACCGTCGGCCACCGGGTCACGCTTGGACACCGTCGCGCCGACCGCCGCGGGCCTCGCCGTCACCGACGACGACGGCGACGGCTTCCTCGCCGACGGGGACTCGCTCACCGTCGCCGTCTCCCCCGACGGCACCGGCAGCGACGTTCGGAGCGTGGACGCCGACCTCTCGGCGTTCGGCGCGGGCAGCGTCGCCCTCGCGGACGGTGACGCCGACGGCACGTGGGACGCGACGGTGACCGTGGACGCGGCGAACGCCGACGCCGACGGCGCGCACGGCGGGTCCGTCACCGTCGCCGACGAGGCGGGCCAGACGAACACGACGGCGACGGGAACGCTGACGCTCGACACGGCGAACCCGTCGCTCTCGAACCTCGCCGTCACCGACGACGCTGACGGCGACGGCGTCGTCGCCGACGGGGAGGCCGTGACGGTGTCCGTGACCGCGACGGACGCGACGGCCGGCGTGACCGCGGTGACGGCGGACCTCTCGGCGTTCGGCGCGGGGACCGTCACCCTCGCCGACGACGGCGGCGGCGACTGGTCGAAGACGGTGACGGTGGACGAATCGAACGCGGGCGCGGACGGCGACTACGCGGTCACCGTCGACGCGACGGACGACGCAGACAACGTCGGCAGCGACACGTCGTCGTCGCTGACGCTGGACACGACCGGGCCGGCCGTCTCGGGGGCGACGCTGACCGACGCGACGGGCGACGGCGTCCTCACGGACGGCGAGAACGTCACCGTCGAGGCGACGGCGACGGACGCCAACGGCGTGGCCGCGGTGACGGCGGACCTCTCGGCCGTCGGCGCGGGCACGGTGACGCTGACCGACCGCGGCGGCGGCGTCTGGACGCGACGGCCAGGTGGACGCGTCGAACGCGGGGTCGGACGGCGGCGTCGCGGCGACGGTGGAGGCGGCCGACGACCGGGGGACGACCGGCAGTGCGACGACGGGGTCGCTGACGCTGGACACGGCCGGGCCGTCCGTCTCGGGCGTGACGTTCACCGACGCCACCGACGGCGACGGCGTCGTCGCGCCGGGCGACCAGATAGACGTGGCGGCGACGGTGAGCGACCCCGCGGGCGTGGATTCCGTCAGCGTCGACGGGAGCGCGTTCGGCGCGGGAACGGCCGTCTCGCTGGCGGACGGCGACTCCGACGGCACGTACACGGCCACGCTGACGGTGGACTTCGACGCGGCGGCCGACGACGGCGACCGGTCGGTGCCGGTCACGGCGACGGACGCCGTCGCGAACGAGCGAACCGTCCAGACGGGGACGCTGACGCTGGACACGCCGCCGACCGTCTCGAACTTCTCCGTGACGGTCGGGTCCGACTCGTCGCTGGACGTCTCTTTCGACGCCTCGGAGACGCTGACAGACGTGAACGTCTCGCTGACCGGTGCCGCGAACGCGACGCTGGACGAGACGGACTTCTCGGTGACGGGGACGACGTACGAGACGTCGCGGACGGTCGGCGCGAACGGCACCGTGACGGTGACGCTCGACCGACTCGCGGACGCGAACGGGAACGACGGCGCGTCCGGGCAGGCGGCGACCGTCTCCGTGAACGCGACGAGTGAGAGCGACGACGGCGGCGGCGGTGGCGGGCGTCGCGTCGTCGTCGTCCCCGCACCGGACCCCGACCCCGAACCGGCGGCGGAGACGAACGACTCCGAACCGACGGCGAACGTCTCCGTCGAAGCGGCCGACCGGGGACGCGTCTCGGTCAGCGTGGACTCGGCGCGGCCCTCGTCGCTGGTGGACCTCCCGGTGAACGCGACGAGCGAGTCGACGAACGTCGGCCTCGACACTCTCTCGCTCGCCGCGCGTAACGGGACGTACTCGGTGGGCGTGACCGTCCGCGACGCGCCGAACGAGAGCGCCGCGGGCGACGAAGCCACGGCGGCGAACGCGACGAAGGCGAACGTGACGCCGCCGAACGACCGGACGGTCGGCTACCTCGACGTCTCCCACACCGTCTCGGACCGCGACATCGACTACGCGGTGTTCCGGTTCACGGTGAGCGAGAGCCGACTCCGCGAGCGGAACGTCTCGCCGGACGAGGTGGCCCTCTACCGCTACCACGACGGCGCGTGGACGGAACTGAACGCCATCCTCGTGGACGAACGCGGCGACCGGTACGTCTACAACGCGGACACGCCCGGACTCTCGACGTTCGCCGTCGCCCCCGCGTCGGGCGGCCGCGTCGCGGTGACGGACGCGAACGTCGACCGGGCGCGCCTCCGGACCGACGAGATGGCCACGGTGACCGCCGAGGTGGCCAACGACGGCACCCGGGCGGCGACGGGGTACGTCATCCTCCGTCGGGGGAACGTGACGATGGAGACGCGGCGGGTGACGCTCGGCGCGGGAGACCGGGCGACGGAGGCGTTCGCGGTCCAGTTCGCGCGCGCGGGACGTACGAACTCCGCGTCGACAACGTGACGGCGGGCACCGTCGAGGTGGTGGAACCGACGCCGACGCCGACTGCCACGGCGATCCGAACTGCGACGCCAACCGCGACGCCGACG
>NZ_WPCD01000008.1:0-53100 GCF_009741955.1 Halogeometricum sp. CBA1124
AACCCCTCCGGTCGCGGCGTCGGCCACGAGCAACTGATACACCCAGTGGGCCGACCAGCGACGGTGTCGGCTCTGATTCCCTCCAAACCGCCGCGTGGAACTCCAGTTCGAAGACGATGTCCGTCAACACGCGAACGATGCCCTGACGGTTCGCTTCGGAGCGCTCAGAGTGGTAGAGCAGAGCGGCGTCGATGTACGAGCGAAGGAGGCCGATATTCTGCGCCAGTTGTGACCGGAAGAGTTGCTCGCTGTACCACGCGGGCAGCGAGATGTCCATCTCCTGTGCAACTTTCGGGACGTTCAGTAGTCGCCACGCGTCGGAACTCGCAGTGCCGAGGTAGAGGAGTTCCCGCTGACTGTCCGAGAGCAGCACGGTGACCCCCTTCGTCCGTTCTAACCAGAGCACCGACTGCAGGGCGAGGTGACTGGGGATCCAGAACTGTGTCACCGTCTCGCCGCCAGTCGCGTCGCCCGCTAACGTCCCCTCCCCGTGCCACTGCTTCGCGGTCCCCCACTGATAGAACTCGGCGGCCAACGCGGCGGTGTACCCTTCGTCGCCCACCAGCGTGTAGAGCGCTATCTCCGAACCCTGTCTCGCGCGGGAACCGGGCCGAAACTGCGTGCCCTCCGGCGGCAGGAACAGCAGTCCGGTCATGCTCACGGACATCCCGGCACGCGGTGGACTCTCGGAAGACACTATCCGCCGTTCATCGGCCGGTTCCGACGCTGTGCCCGGTTCCCGAGACGGGGGACTCGCCTTCGGGGACGCGTTGGACGATGTCAGAGGACGAGCGCTGTTGGACGACGTGTGCGAGTTCGTGTGCCAGCAGCTCTCGGCCCCCGGTCGAAGACGGTCGATACTCTCCCGCACCGAAGTGGACGTCTCGCCCCACGGTGAAGGCGCGAGCGTCCGCTCGACGCGACGCGTCGGCGGCGTCGGTTCCCGCGTGAATCCGAACGTCGCCGAGACCGGTACCGAACTGCCGTTCGAGCGTGGTTCGTATCGAGTGCGGTATCGGCGTCCCCCCGTCCCGGCTCTGCTCGACGTACGACGCGACGTCCGAACCGACGGGTGCCTCACCGGGAACGCTCCCGGTCGTCCGGGACGGCTCTCCGTTTCGTTGGACTCGGTCTCCCCGTCTCGCCGCTTCGGCCCACCGTTCGGCCTCCAGTTCGTGCCGTCCTCGCTCGCGTCCGACCAGCGGTTTCCGTTGAAGCTGTCGCTCGACGAGTCCCTGGACCGCTCGGTTCCCCCAGTCACGTTGCAGCAGCTCGAACGGATGCGCTCGCTCGTCAGAAACCGGTGATTCCTCGAACCGATGGTCACTCGACCCCTCCGCGCGTCCTCGTCGCCTGTCGGCCGTCTCGGTTTCACTAGTCCGCGTCGAATCCGCTCCGGCTCGAAGATTGTCTGTCATCGCTACGGTGAGTAGAGGCTTCCTCCACGACGCGTTCGGTGACCGGCGGGCCGCCGTCCGGCATCGTTCGGTGCGGTGCACTTCACAGACAACCAGATCTGGCTACGGGTCGCCGACCCACCCCGCTGGTCGCTTCCGCGAACGCGTCCGGGGCCGTGCTGCATCAGTGCGTGGCCTGTCCCCCCAGTCATCGAGAGGACACACCCGGTTGTTCTTCGTACGGTAACGGTATCTCCAACGTCTGCCCGGGGAAGACGAGGTCGGGGTCGTCACCCACCACGTCCCGGTTACGTTCGTAGAGCGCCGGCCACCCACCGGGGACGGCGAACTCGCGGGCGATATCCCAGAGTGTGTCGCCCGGCTTCACCGTGTACGTCGTCGTCTTCGGCGCTGGTGGGCCGACGAACGCGTCGTCTGCGGGTCCCGGAACGGGTTCGGGCTCGACCGGCGTCTCGACCGGTTCGGACGGGGCCGGTGGCTCTTCGGGCTGGCAGTCGCACACCTGCCGCTGTCGTTCTTCGTGGGCGCTTCCGCCGAAGTGTGTGAGCGCCGTGAAGTAGCGGTCCGCCCACGTCCGACACCGTTCGACGACCGACTGGCTCTCCGAGGAGGCGTTACAGATGGCCAGCATATCACGGTGCATCCGCTCGTCGCAGGCCGCCCTGTCGGACCCGCACGTCTGGTAGCACTCGTCGTGCCGGTCGCACGCACGCCCGCCTCGAGCGGTCGGAGCTTCGATGGCGAACTGCGTGTCGCTCCCGCCCGCCGGATTATCGGGGTCGATTCCGGCGACCGAAGACACCCAGTCGGGGACGCTACAGCCGTCGTACTCGAACTCCCACCGGCCATCGACGCACTCGCGCTGGACGACGGCCGCCGTCGCGCCGTCCTGCTGAATCGTGTGCGTCAGTTCGTGTGCGAGCAATCGCCGGCCGTCGCTCGTCTCCGGTCGGTACTCGCCGGACCGGAACACGACGTCCCGTCCCAGCGTGAACGCCCTCGCGTTCACCGCTCTCGCGGCCGCGTCCGCTCGCGCCCCGGTGTGAACGCGGACGTCACCGAATCCCCGCCCGAATCGCGGTTCGAAGAACGACCGGACGGAGTCCGGCAACGGACGACCGCCGGTTTCGGCTCCCCGAACCGGGCTTGCCGTTCGGGCTCCGGAATCCGGTCGTCCCGGTGAGGCGGGTGTCCGCCGAATCTCGCGTTCGCAGTCCGGACAGTCGAGCGGTTTCCCCTCGGCGTGCCGCTTCTGACACCGCGGGCACATGCGCTGGACGGTGCTGTCGACGGCAGTGGCTCGCGCTACCGTCGGGCGCTGACCCGTCTCGGCTCCCCCCCGCGTCACGTCCCGTGCGACACGGTCGGCCTCACGTTCGAAGCGGTCGTTCGGCGGTCCCACCGTCAGCTTCGGTCGAGTGGGCTCGCTCAGGAGTCGCTGGACGCCTCGGTTACCGAGCGTGCGCTGGACGCGGACGAGTGGCCCGTCGCGGTTGCGGCGGGCGTCGTCTCGGTTCGTTCGACTGCGCGTCTTCGTGGGTCGACGGCGGCGCGTCGCGCCGCACGTGATGGCGTGTCTGGTCGTCATGATTCGAGCAGTCTCTGGTACTCCCCGAACTCCTCGGGTTCGATGAGTTTCCCCGACTCTGGTACTCGCGGCGGATGCCCCAGACGAGATGTTCCATCTCCACTCGGTCGAGGAACCAGAAGTCGAGGGGGCCGGAAATCTCGTCCGCCTCGGGAATCAGCCCTTCTATCGTCTCGCGTTCGATGCTGTAGAGTTTCTCCGTCTCGACGGTTCGCTTCCCCGAGGCGGCGAGAAACGCCGCCGTCAGGGCGACGTTCTTGATGTGGCCGCCCGTCACCTCGAACTTCGAGAGGAAGTCGTAGTCGAGATTCCGGCAGGGCGTCGTATCGACGGGGAAGATACCCTCCCAGATGCGCTTTCTCGCGTCCCGTTGCGGTCGCGGGAAGTCCACGCTCAGGTGGATGCGCCGCAGGAAGGCGTCGTCGATGTTCTGTTTGAAGTTCGTCGTCAGGATGACCGCGCCGTCGTGTTCCTCCACGCGTTGGAGTAGGTAGTTCACCTCGATGTTCGCGTACCGGTCGTGAGCGTCCGACACCTCCGAGCGCTTGCCGAACAGGGCGTCGGCCTCGTCGAACAGGAGGATGGCGTCGCTGTTCGCCGCCTCGTCGAACACCTGCCCGAGGTTCTTCTCCGTCTCGCCGATGTACTTGCTGACGACGCTGGAGAGGTCTATCTTGTAGAGGTCCAGTCCGACCTCGTGTGCGATAATCTCGGCGGCCATCGTCTTTCCCGTCCCCGAGGGTCCGGTGAACAGGGCGACGACGCCGTTTCCGAGGCTGAACTTCTCTTTGAAGCCCCAGTCGCTGTAGACGCGCCCCTGATGTTCGACGTGAGCGGCGACTTCCTTGAGGTGCGCCTCCTTGTCCGGCGGGAGGACGATGTCGTCCCAGCCGTACCCGGGCGTGACGATGCGGCCGAGCGACCCGAGTTTCTCTCTGGACTGTAACCGACAGCCGGCGTAGATGTCGTCGGCCGTGAGTTCGCCGCCGTACGTTCGGGACCGCGCGGCGTCCACGGCATCGACGATCTGTCCGGCGGTCAGCCGGAACTTCCCCGCCAGTTCGGTGACGTTCACGTCCGCGGGAAGGTGGGCGACCCGTTTCCACAGTTCGCGTCGGCGGTCGTAGGAGGGAACGGGGAACTCGACGGAGACGAACACGTGGTCGGTGACGCCGAGGCGGTGGCTCGCCCCTATCGTGTCCGTCCCGACGACGAAGACGCGACCGTCGTAGTCGTCCAGCGAACGGAGCAGGTGTGTCACGTCCGCATCGTCGCCGCCGAGAGCTTCGAGATTCGAGACCGCGAGTACGGCGTCTCGGAGTCGCGCCTCTCTCAGTAACATCTCGACCGTCTCACGGATGCCGTGCCGACGTATCTCCTGCGCGTCGGCGGTCAGGAGCGTCTGCTCCCAATCTGCACAGAGTGCGGCAACCGTCACCGACCGACCGGAGCCATAGGGTCCGTAGAGGTGAGTCAGCAGGTGGCTCCGCTCCCCGTCGTCGGGCGGTTGCGTCCAGCCCGCGATGCGGTCGAGTTGGGCACTCACCTCGTCGTCCAACGTCAGCCGTTCGAGGTAGTTCGTCCCGTCTTCGACCGTCTCCGCTCGTCTGGCGGCACTCGGCGTCTCCTGTGAGACGCCCTTTCCCCGGGACACCGTGTCGTCCGCCGATTTCTCGCTCGCGTCGTCCGAGTCCGGTCGCCGGAGCAACAACGAGTGGAGGTCGTCCGTCGGCTCTCGCACGGTGGCGACGTCGGCGAGCGTCCCGCCGAGCAGGTCGATTCCGAGCAGATAGTCCACGACCCGTTCGTCCACCTGTATCGCCCGCGTCGGCAGCGGCGACGAGTCGTCGCCCGACAGCCTGACGAGGCGGTGCTCTCGGAGCGGGGACGTGCGGGCGAAGACGGTTCTGCGCCTCAGCCGTTCGTCCGTGGACGGTGCGAACGTCCGGAGGACGAGGTCGACTGTCGGCCGTTTTCGCGTCACGTCGTCGTGCAGGTACGCGAAAATCGTCTCGTACTTCGGGTCGATTTCGGGGGCGACGCCGACCAGTAACACGTCGAGATCAGCGCGTTCCAAGCCGAACCGGTCGGCGACTCTCACGAGTCGGAGTTCCGTCCCTTCGCGCCGTGTCAGGTCCTTTCGTTCCGCTATCGTTTCGGTGATGTCCTGGAGATACTGGAAGTGCGCCTCGGTCAGCACGCCCTCCGTCACCGGGTCGGTCCCCCACCCGTGCGAGGAGAGTTCCAGCAGTCTGTCGACCGTCTCGTCGGAGATGTAGTAACCCGCGAACTCGTCGGTTCCGCCCCCGTTGGATTCACGCCACTGCTGGACGCGGAGCCACAACACGTAGTCGAGGCGGACGAGTTCGTCCACGAGGTGTTCGCGGTCGTCTCGGTACGGGGTCGGCTGGTCGGTCTGGACACTCCGCTCGTCCGCCCGGCGTTGCCGTCGCTCCCGTCGTCGGCGTTCGTCGTCGCGTTCCCACGGCCACGTTATCATCGTCTCTCAGTCGGTCGGTCGTGTCGGTCGTTTCGGTCGTGTTGGTTATCCCGGGTCATGTCCGCTCACTCCACGAGCGTGAACCCTTCGTGGGCGAGTTCGAGCGTCTCGATGGCCACCGAGCCCTGGTCGGCGCTGAACTCCGGACCGGCCCACCGAACCGGGTACGCCCTGATGAACCGCCACGTGAGTTTCTGCTCGCCCACCGTGTTCATGAGGTGGAGCCAGACGGTGTCCCGTCGAACGACTCCTTCCCGAGCGTCCGACACCCACTCCCAGAGATCCGTCGAGTCGGTGATTCCGCGCTGGAGTTCGACGTTGGGCTGGGTGAATCGCGCGGGCAGTTTGTGGGTGAAGCGGTTGTTCCCGCCCTCCTCGTACTCCTCGGGTTCCATCTGGTGTTCCAGCCCCGACACCGAAGAGAACCCTCCGACGGTGAGAGCGTCCATCTCGACGTGAAACCGGAAGTCGAGGTAGGGGTCGGTCCGTTCTGTGGTGGCCATCACTCACACCCGGTCCGCCGCCTGTCTCCCGGTGGGGTCCGGCTGCTCCCCCAATTCCGGGTTCGCACGTCTCGCCGACGATACACGCTCCACATGTCTGTTCATCGGTAGTATACACTCGAACCGTATAAATACCTACTCGTGGGTTTACTGCCCACAGTGGCGGTGTTTCCACTGGTTTCGTCTCGGGCCGACTTGCTCATCATCACACACCTGTCACTCTGACTGACCCGCTCGGCTCCGTATTTCGCTCTCGAATCGTCTCGACCCCGCCGTCGATGTCAGTTCGTCTTCGTGAACGAGTGCGTACCCCTCGGCGTTCCGGTAGACGTCGTATACCGGGCCCGAGTAGTGCTGCCCGATTACCGAATGTGAGTACTCACGCCAGTAGTAGCGGCTCAGGCGCCGGAACGTCCGCATATCGACGGCTCTGACCAGGGCGTACTGTTTCCCGCGGACCGTCTGGGTCCCTACGCGGAGGAACCGCGGTTCGACATCGTCGAAATCGAGCTTTCGCAGGCTGCCGCCGCTAGAGAACACGTACACTCGCCGGAGGTCCTGGACGATGCCGGTATCTTCGACTGTCCGAACTGAACCCTCCTCACTCGTCTCTACGTCTCGTTCGAACCGCGCCTGCTGCGCCCGTTCGAGATGTGCGTGCAGTTCGTTCAACGGCCGCTGAATCGCCGAGTCGTACACGTACCGATACTCGCCCTCTTCGCGGTCCCAGAGGCGGACGCCCCAGTCGTCGCCGAACTTCTTGAACGCTTCGTCGGACGGGTATCCGGCGTTGAACCGCGTCCAGTCTTCGAGCGTCTGTGACTGCAGGTACTGCGAGTAGACGACGCGTTCGAGGTCCGCCGAGTCGACGCCCGTGACGACGACTTTCTCGTATTCGGGTACTGTCGCCTCTATCGACTCCCCGGAGGCGACGCGGAGAATCTGTTCCTGTGTCAGAGCGCCCGAGACGACGTCGTAGCCGCCCCAGAAACCGCGTTCGACGAGCGCCAGCGTCGGTCGAACGCCCTGTCGAATCCACCACATCGCCGTCCGTGCGCCGGTGGCACGTGCGCGCTCTTCTGCGGCTTCCTTCGCGATACTGGCCTGGTGTGCCGTCTCTGCGAGTTCCACTCCGATTCGAATGACTTCCAGCGCCGCGAGGGCGCCGGCGCCGACGCGGCTTCGCATCGGTGCCGAGACTCGCCCCCCGGTGATGCCGCCGTGCATCGCTTGGCTCATCATCTCGTTCAGACGCATCTGCCGCCCGAGCGATTGGAGCAGTTCGACTCGGAACTCAGACATCATGAGCCGGTGTGCGAACGTCGCTCGCCCGAGTTGGGCGGCGACGCGCTGAATCTGCTCTCCGGTCCAATGTGACCGGGTCGCCTTCCACGCCGACCGAACGTGTTCGTGAACCTCCGCTTGCCCGAGTACTGCACGCGCTTCCGCGAGGCGTGACTCGTAGACACCGCGCAGTCGGTTCACCTCGCGCCACTGTTCGGTCTGCACCGCACGGAACATCGAGAACATCGTCTGGAACGCTCGACCGTACGCGTTCAGGCTGTTCTCGTGAATCTCGATATCACGTCGGAACGTCTCCAACCTCGCCGATTCGACGTGGCGCCGTATTGCCGCGAGTGCGCTGGTAACTATCGACATATCACGACCGGCACGCATACCCTGTCTGCCTTCGGCAGCCGACTCCATCGCGCTGAACAGCGCGTTCACTCGCGCCCACGTCTGCCGTTCTACTACCTCTAGGCCCTGTTTTATCTGTTCGGCCGAGCTACGGAGTCGGGCGGGTGCACCGCCCTGCGAGTACGCTTCGTGGAGCGCTTCGGCGCGTTGTCGCAGCATCACCGTCTCGTGACGGGTAGCAGCGGCGCGCATGAGTTCGCCCTCGTGCGTTCTCACGAACTCGGTCACCCGGGTGAACGACCGCGCGTCGAACTGTACCGTCTCCATCGTCCTCCCCCGGCCGCGGATGACCTCCGACCGACCTTCCGGTGACGGGTCGGTCGTCACCCGTTCGACGTTTACGCCGGCGAGGTCCAAGAACCGGATGGAGGCGGACGCCCCCGACGCAAACGACTCGCTCGTCTGCGTGAAGAACCTCGTCGTCCCGTCGCTTGCCTCGAACGTCAGTCGGAGCTTCCGAATCATCCCTTTCACGTCGGGACCGCTCGTGATTGCTCCCCCGTGGTGTTCCTGCTCGACCCCCCGAAGGTGGAATCCGCCGGCGCCGAGCAGTCGACTCAACGCGGCCTGTCCCACCGCATCGACCGACTCGGAGAACTGTCGCTGTCGAGCGTCTGCACCGAAGAGCCATCGGTCGCCGGTCACGAGGTCTTTCACAATCGTCACTGGACTCGTTCGGTTCTTGTCGAACGTCCTCCGGTCGGTTTCGGTGAGTTGTCGATGCGCTTCGACCGACCTGTATTCGGTTATCTCCATGTTACCGACGACGGCTCGCCGTTCGTGGACCTGACCGCCGGACGGGCCGAGGCGCCGCCCTGCCCCGAGCACGTCGATTTCGACTATCTCCTGTCCGGTCCTGAGACTCATCTCCAACGAGCTCCACCCGGCGTGACTCACCTGACGCAACTGTTGTGTCGTTATCTCTATCGTCGCCCGCTGTAGCTGCGACGCGCGCAGAAACGACTCTATCGCGTTGAAGTGGTCGGTGTCGATGTGTGACACCCTGAAGTTCACGAAGTTCCCGATCATTCCTCTCGCTGACGCGCGGCGGAACGTTTCGGTGAGCCGCCGCACGTCGTCCGAGCGGCCAGTGATGTCGGTTCCCGTTCCTGCGTCCAACACGACGTCGGGACCCGTTCCGCCGACCGAGCGCAACAGAATCGAGCGGCCCTTGTCGACCTTGAACAGGATCACCTCGACTCCAGCGCGCAGCGGGGGCGGTTGCTGGATGCGAATCGCCGGGAGCCGCAGGCTCTGCGTGCCGGTGTTCCCTATCCCGAGGACGTACACCGGTCGCTCCTCGCCGAGCATGAACCCGTTCGGGAACGTCGCGGCGAGGGTCGATTCCTGTGCTGCGTCCAACTGGATGCCGCGACTCGTCAGCTGACTCTGCTCGACGTCGCCGAGGGTCTGGCCCGCGTCTTCGTCCTCCGGGCCGGCGTCACTCTCCGACTGTCGCCGGACTTCGGGGACACCCCCGTTCGACTGCTGCTCGACGTGCGCTAACTCGTGAGCGATGAGCTCCCGACCGCTCGACGTCTCCGAATCGTACTGGTTTGCACCGAAGTAGATGTCCGAACCGTACGTGAACGCACGGGCGTCGAGCGCCTCGCTCGCCGCGGCCGCGCGGCCGCCGGTGTGTAATCTGACGTGACCGAAATCCCGACCAAACCGTGGTTCGAAGAACGCTCGCACCGATGGCGGTATCAGCTCACCGCCGCCCGAGGTGGTACCCAGCGGTGATAGCCCTTCGCCCGACCCAGTCGCCGGCGCATCGCTCGCCCGCCGAACGACCGCGGCTCCAGACTCGCCTTCTGTCGAAAGCCCGGAATCAGACTCGCGGGCGTCCGTCTCTCCGGGGTCTGTAGTCTCGGTTGAGCCGTGGCCGGCGTCGGTTCCGACACCGTCAGGGGATCGCTCCGGCGTCGTAACCACGCGTCGTGCCGTCCGCTCTGCGGCCCGTTCGTCGCGCGCTTCCGACGGAGAGCCGTCCGAACGCCGTTGCTCACCGCCGCCCACTACCCTCCGTACGGCGCGATTACCGTAGCGGCGCTGTGCATCGACGAGTGGGTGTGAGGCTGTCGAGGACCCCTCGCCGCGTTCCGACCGTCCGGTAGAGGGGGTCGGTTTCGCTGATTCGGCCGACTTAGAGTCGTTCTCGGTGGTCTTCGAACTCATATCTCGTCTCGACGCCGGAGTTCGACGAGCGGTCCGTGTCAACCGACCTCCACGAACCGGTCTCTCCGACGGGACCGCGGACCTAACTCCGCTCCTCGTTCATCCGCTCGTTGATGGCGCTAATCTCTTCGCACCACCGCCGTCGTTCCCAGTGCGGCATGTTCAGTACCTCGTCGTGGCACCAGTTGAAGTGGTAGGCCACGAAGGCGACTTCCTCGTACAGTCGGTCGAGCGGATAGCCACCGCCGTCCGGCAGGAGCCTCACGGATTTCCCATCCCGAGACCGTTCGTCACCTCCGCGTCGCCGGTTATCGGCGTGAGACTCGCGCCCGACGACACTTCGACGTCGAACTCCTCGCCGCAGTCCGGGCACACCGTCTCGACGGCGTCCGCACCGTGCAGGTTTACCCGTTCGTACAGGTCCTGCAGGTACGCGAGGTCAGAGACGAACAGATTCTCCACGACGTGGGGGTTCACGTTGTCGAGCGAGCCGAGTTTCGTCGTCACCCGTGCGAGGAGGATGATGGACAGGTACGCTTCGTTCGACCGGACGCGCGGGTCTTTCAGCGGCAGAATCTCGTCGGCCGCCGTCGCCAACCGCATCACGCCGTCGCGGTGGAGCGTCCCCTCGTCGTCCACGTAGCCGTTCGGGAGCGTGAACTCGAACTCGGTCTGTAAGGCACCTCCGCTCATGACCGGCGGACCATCCCTTCGTGGACGATTTCGATGGACTCGATGGCCACCTGCGAGTCGGTGGCGTTCAGGTCAGGCGCGTCGTAGTTGATGGGCCACGCCTTGACGAACTCCCAGCGCGGCCCCTGTTCGCCCTCCTCGTCCAAGACGATGACCGCGATGTCGCGGCGCGCCTCGTCCACCTTGCCCTGTTCGACCATCTGTCGCCACTCGAAGATGGCGATGGAGTCGTCGGTCGTCCCCCACTGGAGCGTGAGGTTCTCGAACTGGTTCAGACTCCACAGCTTTCGAACCGTGGGCGCTTCGTTGCCCTCTCTGTACTCCGTCGCTTCGGTCGTGTTGCTCGGAATCGTCGCTTCACTGAACCCCGCTTGGATGGTGTCGTCGATTTCGAGCAGGTATCGCGAATTTCGGTATGGACCGTATCTGTCTGGCATCTGTCTCTCTCCTCAGGCTCCTTCCGCACCGGCTGTCCACTGGGTGATTCTGAAGATGACGAACTCCGCCGGCTTGACCGGGGCGACGCCGACTTCGATGATGAGTCGTCCCTTGTCGATGTCGTCCTGCGTCATCGTCGTTCGGTCGCACTTGACGTAGAACGCCTCCTCGGGCGTCGTCCCTTGAAGCGCGCCGTCCCGCCAGACGCCGGTCAGGAAGTCCGTAACGGACTGTCGAACCCGCGCCCACAGCGGTTCGTCGTTCGGTTCGAACACCGCCCACTGCGTCCCCTCGTCCAACGACTCTTCGAGGAACAAGAACAGTCGGCGGACGTTGACGTATCGCCAAATCGTCTTCGGCGAGGTGGTTCGCGCCCCCCAGATACGGATGCCGCGGCCGCGGAACGCGCGGATACAGTTGATTCCCTTCGGATTCAGTCCGTTCTGGTCGACCCTCCGAATCTCGTGTTCTAACCCCTGTACGCCCTGTAACTGTTCGTTCGCCGGCGCCTTGTGGACGCCTCGGTTGGTGTCCGTCCGGGCGTAAACCCCGGCGACGTGACCCCCCGGCGGTACCAGCGTCTCCACGTTCGTGAACGGATCCAGCACCTTCACCCACGGGTAGTACAGGGCCGCGAGACCACGTTCGGAGACGGCGTCGTTCGGCAGGCCGTCGGTGCTGAGCGTGTCCGGATTCACCCCCTGGTCGGTCTGCAGGATGGCGAAGCGGTCCTCCGTCTCTCGGCAGTGGCCGCGGAGGAGTCCGCGGAGTCCCGAAAGTTTCGCCTCGTCGGGGATGCAGACGATGGCTATCTCGTCGACCTGAGTGAACCCCTTCAGCCCCGTTCGGCGTATTCGCTCGCCGCCGGAGGGTGTGGGAACCACGTCGTCCTCGACGCCCTCGAAGTCGTCGACGCCGAGCTCGCCGTCCGCGCCCGCTTCGAGAGCCGTGGTCCCGACGGGAAGCGCCCCCGAGGCGTTCTCGTCGATTTCGACCAGCGACGAGGCGTTGTTGACGCTCTTCGCGTAGTAGTCGGGCGTTCCTTCCGTCGCGTCCAGGTCGTCGTACCGTTCCTCGACGGTCGGCTCTACCGAATCGTCGTCGGGAATCCCGTCGCGCCAGTACCTGACGAACACCGTGAATCGGCCTTCGATGTCGGATTCGGCGACCTCAACTTGGACGTTGGTACCCCACGTGCCCGGGCCGTTCGCGCGGACCGTCACGTCGCCGATGGTCGCTATCGCAGTCTCCGCCTCGCCCGCGGTCACGCGGCCGACGAAGACCCGCGACCCGCCGTTGCGGAAGAAGCCGTCCACGGCGTACGCGAGGTACGACTTCCGCGGGGTGTCACTCCCTTGAAACGAGGCCGTCGTTACGCCGCCGAACGTCGCTGGTAGTCAGCGAAACTCGTGACGAGTTGGGGTTCGACCGGCCCTCGTTCCGTCGGGCCGACGAACCCTGCTGTGCTGGTTCCGACGCCTTCTATCGGCATCGCCCCTGTCTCTATCTCCTCGATGTACACGCCTGGCGAAAGATATTCTGGCATCTCTGTCACTCACCTATGTTCTGGGTGTACGTCACCTGACAAAAATATATAGCTACCTATCGGAAACTGATAGCTATCGCCACCCGGACGTTCCGGTTTGCGGTCGGATCGGCCGCTCACGTCCGAACGACGCCTCGCCGGTGACGCCTCAGGGCGGCGGTTCCTGCCACACCGAGTCTCCGCACTGGCGGAACCGAACCTCGTTCTCGCCGACGAACACGAGGTGGTAGCACGTCGTCTCGCCGGCGGAGAGAGCGACGGGGGACCGTACCGGACCCCCCAGTCGCCGTGCGTGACGACGAGTTCGGGTGCCTCGCCGCCCGGGGTGACCGACCCGTCCGCCGCGATATCGGCGGCGGCGAGGTCGACCACCGGGACGACGAACTCACCGCCGCGCGTCGTCTGCGCCGACGGTTCGAGGCCGTCGACGCGGACGGCGACTCCGCTCTCGCCGTCCGTCGCCGGCGAGAGTTCCTCCGGGAGGCCACCGTCGGTGTGGACGAAGACGTGACCGCGGAGCAGGGTCGCACCCGGCGGGAACCGATAGGCCGGACGCGGCCGCAGGTCGACGGTCTCACGACGGGTGCTCGGGGGGTCGAGCGTCTCCATATCGACCGACACCTCGTCGTCGGCGTACCGCTCTCCACCGTGGACGACGAGTACCGCCTCACCTCGCGGGGCAGGTCCTCCTCGAAGTAGAGCAGGTAGCCGCTCGGGTTGACGACGGGTTCGGCGTCGCGTCCTCGAATCCGAACGACGGGCCCACCGCTCGAACGGTGACCGTTCGAGTCGTCCTCGGTCCACCGACCTCGGTTGGACCGCGAGACGCGTCGTCGGAACGAGTCCGCGGCGAGTGGTTCGGCCGCGTCCGTCTGGAGGGTGCGCGCAGGGAGCGGGTTCCCGGTGAAGGCGTCGCGGAGGTGGACCGCGAGCGAGAGTCGTCTGCTGTGCGTCGCTATCGGGTCTCGGCCGCCGTCTGTGCTCACGAGTTCCTCCGTGGTGCCTCGCCGACTCCGCCGTGGTAGCGGTCCTCTTTCTCGACCACGCGGCTCACGGACCGGTCCGGAGTCTCGATTCGGACGGGGCTGACGAGGTAAGAGACGGACGGTTGAAACGGTTGGTCCGGGAACGTCCCCCACAGGCTCACCATCGTCTCCAGCGACGGCGGGTCGGTTGCCTCCACGGTGAGTCGGACCTCTTCGTCGTGGTCCGCCAGCGTCCCCGCCAAGTCCGTCCCCCGAACGACTCGGTTCTCGTGGAGCACTTGCATCGCCCGTCCGAGGACGGTGTGCTGTTCTTCGGAGCGTTCCGTCTCGTCGGCACCGCCGGCAGACGGGTGGGCCGTGAGGAGGTAGTAGAGGTCCAGTGCCAACGGCGGGGGCCGTATCGTCGTCTCGTCTACCACGCGCGGACGGACGTTCTTGAGGTCTGCCGTCTCGGTGAGTCGATACAGGTACAGCGTCAATCTGGCGTCGGTCCCGTTCTCGACTGTCGAGGGCGCAGCGAGAGCTATCTCGTCCCGTCCGACGAGGTCGCTCATCTCGGTTCGGAGCAACTCGACCAACGTCTGCCCCACGTCGGCGATTGCCGACCGTCCGGCCACAACTCATCCCCTCCCACTAGGTCGTCGGCGCTCAGACGACCGGAGTGTCGGGACGCTTACTTCCGACTCGCCGGGGCAGCAGCGCCGCCGTCCGACTCGAACTCTCTGTGCTGACATGTCACGTGATACTGCGCTCGGGGTCCTGAAAACCTTTTCTGCGACGGACACGGATGTCGCTCGAGCCCCGAGGGTTGGATTGGCACGCCCGAGGGAACTCCTTCACGTTCTCCACGATTAATCTCGGCTGTCATAATCATTATATAAGTAATATCACAATTACAATCGTACTTTTGTGAGGACAAACGAACAGCGTCCCAGCGAGAGAGTGTGCCCGGTGCAGACTGCGGGTATGGATATCGTAGAGTGTTCGTATCTTTTGCAAATTTATTTGCAAATACTACCATTCTATAATCGTATTCGCATTTATATACTATATTTGGGATATAAGATAATTAAATACTATTTTTTGAAGCTATACAGTGTATTTATATTTTTAGCTGGTGGAATTGATACTTAAATAAGAATATTCGCTCTCAGGTGTGATTAGCACCGGAACGTCCATCCGAACGCAGAGAATTGCGTCGGACCACCGGCAACCGAGCGCCAACCATCGGATAGGGGCCAGGTTAATCGAACAGTGTTAGTTCTGTAATGCTTCCGGAGTATTCGGGAGTTGCTCGTAGACGGGCGACGGTGGCCTGACCGCTCTCCGACTACTCGATTCCCGTGCCGCCAGTCGAGGGTGAGACGGTGCTAGTGTGCGATATTCAGTTAGTTTCCTGTTTGTCTCTCGCAAACGCGGGTCGAGCGAACCGAGACACCATCGTCGGTCAAAGCCCCATCCGAAGGGAAAGTCGTGCGAGCGGAATATCGGCGTACAGCCCGCGTATTTCAGGGAGTGAGATTCGTGTGAAAATCGCCAGCAGCATCGCCGTTGAGTGTCGTCTGGAGGTCGATCTCGATGAGGTTAGCCGTTCGTTGCACACGCTCCGGCAGTTCGTCTTCCATCGTCGCTCCCCGAATTCGAGTGAGCGGCCCACAGACGCTGATCGCGCCGTACACGTGTGACTGACGGTCGGTAATCGCCGTCCCCACCGCGCGGATTCCCATCACCTCCTCCTCGTCGTAGATCGCGTATCCCCGCTCTCGCGTCCGCTGGAGTTCTTCGTACAACGCTTCTCGCGAGGTAATCGTATTCTCGGTTGCCTTCGGGAGGCCGTGTTCGTCGATAATCTCGTCGACTCGCTCTCTGGGTAGCTCCGCCAATATCGCTTTGCCGGGAGAGCCGTAGTGGAGATAGTCCGGATCTTCGCTCTTCTTCTCGTGGTACTCTTCGGCGATCGCGTTTTCGCCTTTCGACCGATACAGGTAGTATCCCAGTCCTCCCTGTTCGACCATCAAGTGGGCGTACTCACCGGTTTCTGCTGCCAACGCATCGAGATGTCGCTTACCGACCGCGTAGAGGAGCGATCGGTTCTGGACGAACTTCCCGATGTTCATGAATCGGTAGCCGAGCATGTACTCGTCGCCAGATTTCACCACGTATCCGCCGTTACGAAGTGTGGCGAGGTGGTTGTAGGTCGCTCCCTTGGACATCTCGAGGTGGTTGGCGAGTTCTGTCACCCCCGCTCTCTCGAGGTCCTTGAGTGCATCAATCACCTCGAACGTGGTTTCCACCGTTTTCAGCGTGCGGCTCTCGGATTCGTTCATACACTTCGTCTCAATCTACGGACCCATATTTGTTTGCATGTGACAAACATACCCGGTGTGAGAACGAGTCGTCAGGGGTGTAAAACGACTGTGAGAGCGCAGCCGAAATATTGTCTGCCGGCGTTCGTCTTTATTCAAATCACCGACGGCGGAAAGGTTAGGCTTCGGAGATTTTCGTGTCGAATCAGACACGATTTCGTGCGATTGCTACGTCTGGAGACGACACTGCGTTTGTCACTTACAAACGTGGTGTGGTAAAACATGACGAGGAAGGAAGTCGAACCAAAGCGGAACCCGAATACCGTACGACGCCTCCGAGTCGAACGCTCTATTCGCCCGTCGCGGCGGATGGCCCATCGACTACGATCGACTGCCGTCGCCGTAGCCACCGGAGAACGCGTCACCCGTCTCGAACCGGGTCGGTCGATACCGATCGAGACTGATCGTCGGTTTGCGTCCGAGTATCGTCTCGGCGATAGACTCGGCAAATCCGGGCGCTTCTTTGAACCCGTGACCGCTGCCGCCCGCAACGATGTAGAAGTTATCGAGGGTTGGCGGAGTCCCGATTATCTGATGCCAATCCGGCGGCGCAGTAATCACTTCACTCCAGGAGTCGACGACGTCCGCGTCGGCGTATCGGGGGAGACGATCGTCCAGCATCTGGCCGACCATCTCGAGGTCGTCGTTAGTGACCCCACCCAACGATCTGCGATCGTCGACGCTCCTGTGACCGCCCTCTCGTTCCATGCCGCCGGAGAGAAAGTCACCGTTCAACTCGGGCTTTGCATACAGACCCGAGTCGACATCGGAGACCGTGGGGTAGTCGGTGAGGTCGTTGCCGGACGATAGACAGACGACCTTCGCCTCGTACATCGTCAACGGAAGGTCGACGCCCGCCATCTCGGCTACGTCGTCAGCCCACGGACCTGCAGCGTTCACTACGACGTCGACGTCGTACCGATCCGAAGCCGTTTCGACCGTCTCGACGCTCCCGTCAGCGAGTTCGAGATCGGTAACCGGTTCGTTGGTTCGGATCTCGGCACCGAGCGTGCGAGCCTGATTTGCGAATCCGGTTGCGACTAAGTACGGGTCGGCAAATCCTGCTTCGTGCTCTAAGGCGGCCACAGCCACACCATCGGAGTCGAGGCCCGGGACGATCGAATCCAATTCGTCCGGGTCTACGAACTCGACGTCGAGTCCGACGTCTTTCTGCATCCGAACGTTCTTCCGGAACTGATCCTCGTTCGATTCACCTGCTAAGATGAGGTAGCCGTTCTGGTAGAACCCGCCGTCGGAGCCCACTAACTCGGGAAGCCGTTCGAGGAGTTCTCTGCCTCGCTTGGCGAATCGAATCTGAATTTCATCTGAGTAGTGATGACGAACGATTCCGGCCGATTTGCCGGTCGATACTCCGGAGATCGAGTCTTTCTCGAAGAGGAGGACCTCGTGTGAACTGTCCATCTGTTCGAGGAAGTAGGCGATTGCGGTACCGTAGATACCGCCCCCTATGATAGCAATTCGCATGGTTGTTCCAAGGATGGAGGTAGTATAATAGTTACCCACAGCGGAGAACTATCCGTGAGCCGCAAGCCACGTCAAGAGGAAGACGCCACCGAGGAGGCAACAGGCGAGCCCGACGTATGCGGCCGTGTAGGTGAAATAGCTGGCCACCAAGCCGACGTAGGCGGGGCCGAGGCTCCCCACACCACTATACACGGTTTTGAACGCTCCAAAGTCGCCGCCGACCGATTTCGACTCGAACGAGTCCGTTAGATACGCCTGCATGACCGGAGGATACGACATCATTCCAGCGGCGAAGAGGCCGAGCGCCGAGTAGATGAGCGTCTCGGAGTGCACCAACAGGAGAGAAGTGAACCCGAGACAGCAGACGAAGAGCGCCCCTGCGGCGACCCACAGCCGATTTAGTCGATCACTCACTGCGCCAGACAACGGCATGACAACGACGCCAACCGCAAAGACGCCGGCGTAAGCCAGACTCGCCTTTGCAGGGGTCAGCGACTTCGAGACCTGTAGATACGTCGGCAGAAAGCCCGCCATTCCCTGCCACGCGAAGACGAATAGCGAGTAAACGAGGAGCAGGACCCGGGTTTCCTCAGCCTCGAATACGCGTCTGAACGTCGAGGTCAGCGCCAGTTCGGTCTCCAAGAGCGAATACGACTCGATACTCCAGCGATGCAGCGCGAAGAGTGCGACGCAACTCAAGAGAACGACGGGGACGAGAGTCAGTTCCCAGACAGCGAGGGAGAGTATCACGGCGGCGAGCCCACCCGCCGAGACGCTTCCGAAGTTTCCCGCCGCGGACTGGACACCGAACGCCTGTCCCCGGTGGTCTGCAAAGAGGTCTGCGAGGTTTGCACGCATGGCGATGAAGTACAACCCGGAGCCGATGCCGACCAGGGAGAGCGCAGTGAGGAACGACAGGTATCCCCGAGCGACCGACAACAGCAGAAATCCGCCGACGAGGATTACGAGTCCGAGGATCAGAATGGGCTTTCTGGAATTGGTGTCGGACAACCGTCCTCCCGGGTAATGACAGAGCGCGTAGAACGCCCACATGAGTGTGAGCCCGACGCCGCCAGCGAACGGTGAGATGGAAAGCTCGGCGAGCATGGCCGGGAGTAACGGTGGGAGTGCGTTCCGACCGATTTGAATCGCGAGCCATCCGAGGGAGAGCGCGATCAGTAGTCTCCCGGAATACCCTTCGAACACGGTCGTTCGATACTGCGTACTGTCCACCGTGGTTACCTCCGGCTATTCGCAAGTGTGGGAGGTCGACACACGGCCCACCGCACTGTCGAGCAGAGCTCAATCATTCTTCTTCCGGCGCATCTCCGTGTCTCCGAGCTGATCACCGTCTCTGAACCGTTCGAGTCGATACGGGGTCAAGTCGACCGCAGCCGTGCTATCGAGGATGTCGTGAGCGATCGATTCGGCGAACCCCGGCGCTTCCTTGAAGCCGTGGCCGCTTCCGCCGACGACGTTGTAGAAGTTCTTTAGCCCCTCTGGGACGCCGACAATCTGGTACCAGTCGGGTGATGCGGTTATGATCCCGGACCAGGTTTCGACGACGTCGGCGTCGGCGTACTGCGGAAGTCGCTTTTCGAGCGCGTTCTGAACCGTCTGCAGGTACTCTATCGTCACACCCTCCAGTCCAAGCGTGCGGTCGACTCTCGGTCGGTCGATGCCCCCGACGAGGAAATCACCACCAGGTTCGGGTTTGGCGTACAGACGTTGGGTCGCGTCTGAGAGCGTCGGAGTTTCGAGATCGTATTCCGAATCCGCGCTGAGGACGACAACCTTCGATTCGTACCACGTGAGCGGAATCTCGACGTCGACCATCTCCCCGATCTCCGCACCCCAGGGGCCCGCTGCGTTCACCACGTAGTCGACGGGTTCTCTTCCCGAGTCTGTCTCGATAGCAGTCACGGTTTCGCCCTCTCGCTGAATCCCGATAATCTCGGTGTTCGGTTTCATCTCGACTCCGTTCTCTTCGGCGGCCCTGGCGAACGCTTGCGCGACGAGGTACGGGTCTGCAAAGCCTGCGTCTCGCTCGAGCGCTGCCACTGCGACACCCGAGGTATCGATCGTGTCGAAATATCGCTCGAGGTCGGCAGGAGCGACGAACTCCACGTCGAGTCCGATCTCCTGCTGTTTTCGAACGGTCTGTCGGAACGTCGACTCGTCGTCGGTCCCGGTAAGCGCCAGATATCCGTTCCGATGGAAGCCACCCGGGTGTCCCGTGAAGCGCTCCAACTGTTGGATGATCTCACGTCCGCGTTTGGCTAATCTGATGTGGTCACTTCGGCCGTAATGATGACGCACGATGCCCGCAGACCGACTCGTCGACACGCCGCCGATGGAGTCCTTCTCGAACAGTACGACGTCGTCGGCACCCAGTCTGTCGAGAAAGTACGCAACGGCGGTTCCGTAGATACCGCCCCCTACGATAGCGATTCGCATGTTGTCGACGACACCACGCCTCGGATTAACTGTTCCGCCGACGGTACGGACCGCGTCATGAGAGAGTCCGGCTCAGTTCGTCCAGTCGTCGTCAAAACGGAGTCTCTTCCGAGAGGTCCCGAAGACCGTTCCCGTTCGTCGAAGTCACTCGGGGCGCTGCAGTCGTTCGAGAGAGAACGGCGAGAGCCGACTGGGACGAGTGCCGTCAATCGCCCACCTCGAAAGCAGACGGTTGACAGCGAGTGAAATCGCGAACCCGTGTCCGCTCCAGCCAGTTCCGACGATCATGTTGTCGGCACCCGGTAACGTATCGATGATCGGAACGTGGTCGACCGTCACGCTCTCTCGACGACTCGCGTCCGAACGCTCGACTTCGATGCCGGTTAGGTCCGGAAACACGGCACGTGCATCGGCCGCGTTTCCGTCGACGCGTTCGTCGAGCGCGATTCCCTGTTGGGCGTCTTCGTCCCATTCTCCACGCCAACCGCCGGAGATCATCACTCGACCCTCAGAGATCTCTTTGAGTGCCAACCGTCGGCTATCGTGTCCGATGAGGTGGTTCACCGGTACCTCGTCCATCGGCTCGGTCGCACTCACCTGCGGGTACATGTTCCACACGGGGAGTGAGATATCAAGCTCGTCTTCGACCAACTGCGGGACGTGTGTATTCGAGAGCAGAAACACCGTCTGGTCGACGGCGAAGCGTTCGTCTGCGGTGCGGACAGCAGTCACTCGTGACCCGTCGCGCTCTAGTCCCCGAACCGGCGCGTTTTCTCGAACAGTTGCGCCATGCGCCTCCGCCGCACGTGCGAGCGAACGAGTGATCGTCGTATGATCGGCGATGCCGTCGTTTGGACAGTGTAGTGCGCCGATGACGTCCTCACTGACGCCGGGCTCCATCTCACGGACTTCGTCTCCGTCCAGTACCTCCGTCTCGACTCCGAACTCGTTCTGGACGTTGGCTCGCGCCCGAGCACTCTCGAAACCACCTTGGAGCCCGCCGGTTTCGTTCTCGTACAGCAGCAGATGTCCAGTCCGTTCGTAGGCATCCTCTGCATCGATCTCGCGGGAAACCTGTGGCCAGAGGTCGTACGCAACCTCCATCAGCGGAAGCTCGAGGGTCGCGACCGTTCGCTCTCACACCACGCTTTCCAAGACCACCAGAGGCACCCGCAGCGACCTCGGTCGCTTCGAGGAGCGTGACGTCTTCGCCTCGAGTCGCTAACTCCCAGGCGGTGCCAGCCCCGTACACTCCACCACCGACGACGAGATATTCACTCGACATCTCAGTTTGCGAGTCGATAGAGAGCACCTTATAGATTCGGCACGTCGCTCGATTCGAAACGCAGCAAGGCCGGCGGACTACCCGGATGTTTTCCTCTGCCTGGCGAGAGAGGCGTGTGGAGATGCCGAGGTGGCTGCTCTCGCACTCTGTGCTCTTCGAGCGTTCATATCACGTCCGGTATATGAATAGCAAAATACATATGTTGCTGTCACAATCTAAGAGTGAGCCATGTCAACTAAAGACATACGGCGCCGTCGATATCTTCAGCTCGTCGGCTCGGGTTCGGTAGTCGGCTTAGCAGGATGCTCGGGCGGGAGTGACCCGGGAGGGACGAGTGGAGATTCGGGAGCTACTGGTGGCGAAGGTGGCAGTACGACCAGCGATACGGAGGGAGAGGGCGGGTCGGGAGCTGGGAGTATGGGTGGCCACCTCCGCGTTGGGCAAAACAGAACGGTATCCACCATCAGCCCGATAATGATGGGTTCGAAGTTCACCGAACGGTGGGCGGTGAAGCTGTTCTACTCGACGCTGACGAGACTCGACCATCAACTCCAACTGTACGGAGATCTCGCGACGGACTGGTCCGCGAACGAAAGTGCAGACGTCTGGACGTTCACGATCAGAGACGATGCAACCTTCCACCACAACGGGGAGACCGTGACTGCGTCCGACGTTGCTGCGACGTTCAACACGGTGTACGACAGCGAAGTCGGGAGTCCCGGCTCCGGGACGATGGGCGATATCGGAACTGTGGAGGCCAAAGACGAGACGACGGTCGAATTCCAACTCGACGGTGCAAACTCGGACTTCCCCAAACTGGTCGCAAAAGGGTGGGGAGCGGTCGTCCCAGAAGAGATTGCGACTGACTCGTCACGCCGTCAGGAACTGGGGTCGAAGGAGTTCGGAAGTGGGCCGTTCGAACTCGAGAGCTTCGAGGCGGGGAATCAGGTAACTGGCGTCGCGTACGACGATTACTACGGTACCGACGACGAGGGGACCAGTCGTCCCTACGTCGACCGCGTCACTGCACGGACGATTCCAGAGGGAAGCTCGCTCGTGAACGCCCTGAAAAACGGAGACATAGACATCATCTGGGAGCCTCCAGTGGACCAGTGGGGTCCCTTGCAGGAGGCGAGCGGTGTCACAACTGGGCGCGTCCCCGCTGGCAACATCGTCAATTTCATCATGGACGTCTCCGTCGAACCGTGGAGTGACGAGCGCGTCCGAGAAGCTGTCAAGCTCGCAATCGACCGCCAAGCGATCATCGAGGGCGTCCTGAGTGGCCTCGGAGAAGAAGCTCAGGACGCCCCCCTCTCGCCCTCGTACGAGTACTTCGCCGAGGTCGAAGGCCGGCCCCCCGAGCGGGATCTGGAGAAAGCACGGCAACTTCTGGCGGATGCAGGATATCCGGACGGGTTCGATCTGGAAGACGACTTCGACATCACGTTCTTCAGTGCTGCGGACCCGCCCGAACGACTTCGTTCGGCGGTGTTGATAAAAGACCAACTCAGTGAAATCGGAATCACGTTCGAGATCGAGCAGATCAGCTACGACCGCTACATCAACGACGTCTGGACCAAAGCCCCCTGTTACATGGGAATGTACGGGATGCGGATCAGTGGGGCGAACTTCATGAAACTGCTCCTCCACTCGGAGGGCGGTTGGAATGGAGAGTCTCACTTCTCCAACGAAGAGTTCGACGAGGCTATCACGACCGCCGTCCAGAGCACCTCGAGCGAAGAGACCTCACAGGCGATGGCGACCGCACAAGAGGTGGTCGCCAAACAGGGCCCATACGCGATCCCGTACTACGACGACCAGATAGGCGCGATGCGGGAGTACGTCCAGAGATACAACGTCTCGCCACTATCGTATCTCTTCTACGCGGACGAAATCGCGCTCGGCAGTGGAGCGCCGACTCGATAGACCGCATCTCTTTTCGGTATCGTGAGCCGGTCGCCTTCTTCTGGTGGGCTATGATCTACCCCACACCAGTCTCGTTCGGGCCACGGATTCGCCGGATTCGAACGAACTGTGGAAGTGAAAACGCAAGAGACCCACCAGAGACGAGAACGAAGTGAACCAGTCCGCTCCGGACTCCCGCGGCTAATCCCCCCGGTGGTCTACACCGCCAACCATGCTGCTTTCGTCCAAGTGGCAGGATATTCGATGCGTCTCCTCCCCGCCGGTCGATTCGAGACACGGGACCTTGTCTTCGCAGACGGCTCCGATCTTTTGCGGACATCTGGTGTGGAACGGACACCCGCTCGGAGGGTCTCGCGGACTGGGGACGTCCCCCTCCAGTCGGATCCGTTCGCCATCGTCGTTCGGGTCCGGAGATGGAATGCTGGAGAGTAACGCGCGCGTGTACGGGTGGTGAGGGGGGTCAAATATCGAAGCGGTGGGTCCCACTTCGACTATCTTTCCGAGATACATGACTGCGACGCGGTCGCTGATGTAGTTCACCACGCTGAGGTCGTGGCTGATGAACAGATACGATGAACCGTACTCTTCCTGCAGTTCCGCCAAGAGGTTCAGGATGCTCGCTTGGACGCTGACGTCTAAGGCCGAAACTGGTTCGTCGAGGACGACGAACGAGGGATCTGCCGCGAAGGCACGGGCAATCGCGACGCGTTGTTTCTCACCGCCGGAGAGTTCCTTGGGATACCTGCTGATGTACTGTTCGCTCAGACCGACCTGCTCCAGCAGTTCGACGATCCGCGCTTCTCGCTCGTTCTTCGAGCGATCGGTGAATTTCTTCAACGGCCGTTCGAGCGTTCTCCCGACCGTCTTTTTCGGGTTCAGGCTAGAGTGAGGGTTCTGGAAGACTATCTGGCACTCGGAACGGAATTCCCTCATCTCCCTGTCGCTCATCTGTCCGAGGTCCGTCCCTCGGTAACTGATCTTTCCGTCCGTGGTATCGAGCAACTTCAAGAGCGTGGACCCGAGCGTGCTCTTCCCACAGCCACTTTCGCCAACGATGCCGACCGATTCACCTTCTCGAATGTCGATGTCGACACCGTCGACCGCTTTGACCGGGGGTTCACTACCGAAGATACTGTCGAGGAACGACTCCTCGCCGAAATATTTCCGAACGTTCTCTGCGCTCAGGAGCGTCTCGCCAGCCGACGCCTCCCGAGAGCGGGCCGAACGATGGTCGGCTTCGTCGTCGGCCTGTAGTGGATTGGATCGAGCGTGCTCCCAGCGACGACACCGTGTGAGGTGGTCGGCGTCGTCGTCAACCGGTCGTTCAGAGATGCTACCGGTTCGACAGTCCTCCTCCGCGAATTCGCACCGATCAGCGAAGATACAGCCGTCCGGAATCTCCGTGAGCGAGGGAATCTGTCCGTCGACTGGCTTCAGCTTACGGTCTGCGTGTTCGTCCGGGAGCGCTGCCAAGAGACCCTGTGTGTACGGGTTGGAGGGCTCTCTGAAGACGGATGCGATGGGGCCGCGTTCCATGATCTCTCCAGCGTACATGATACAGACGCGGTCTGCAATCTCTGCGATGACGCCGAGGTTGTGGGTTATCAGCAGTACGCTCGTATCCAGAGACCGTTTGAGGTCTTCGATCAGGTCCAGAATCTTCGCTTGCGTCGTGACGTCGAGACCGGTCGTCGGTTCGTCTAAGATCAACAGTTCGGGCTCACACACGAGTGCGATCGCGAGCAAGGCTCGCTGTTGCATTCCTCCGGAAAGCTCGTGAGGGTACTTCTGGGCGTTGAACTCGGGGTCAGGGAGATTGACTCGACGGAGTACCTCGTACGTCTGTTCTCTCGCTTCACGTTTCGAGACGTCACGGTGGATGCGGACGGTTTCGGAGATCTGCTCTCCGACTGTGATGCTCGGGTTGAGCGAGGTTTTCGGGTCCTGTGGGACGTGCGCGATCCGATTCCCCCGTAGACGCCGAAGCTCTTCGGGCGATCGGTCCATCAGGGATTGACCGGCGAAGACGACTTCGCCGCTCGTGATCGTCCCATTCTTCCCGAGGTACTGCATGACGGCGAGAGCGAGAGTGCTCTTTCCGCTCCCGCTCTCCCCGGCCACGCCGACAGTCTCTCCCTCCCCGATACGGAGAGAGACGTCTCGAACCGCTTTTACTGGAGATTCTTCGGTCTCGTACTGCACGTTGAGACTGTCAACATCGAGTACAGGCGAATAGTTGCTGTTCCGGTCAGTAGTCTCCGTGGTTTGCATATGCATGGCACAATTAGCTACAGCTATTTATTCATATCCCTCGTTTCAACTCGGCAACGTAATACAGATCCGAGTAGGTAGCTCTTCGCCCCGAAGACGCAGATTCGGGAAGCCGCGAATGGACCTCACGGCGGACTACAGAAGATGGAGACGGTAGGGTGACAGAGAGCTCGAATCGTCAGTGGTCATCCCCCGTCACTTCGGGGTCTAGCGTGTCTCTGAGTGCGTCACCGAAGAGGTTGAATCCCAGAATCGTCGCCCCAAGCGTGAGACTCGGCCAGAGCATGAACCAGATCGACTCGCCCAGCGTCGTCCGCGCTTGCGAAACCATGTATCCCCAGTCCGGGTTCGGCGGTTGCGTCCCCAATCCGAGAAACGAGAGCGACGTTCCGATGAGGATGCCGAATCCGATACGGATAGACGTCTCGACGATAATGGCGGGCGTCACGCTCGGCAGCAACTCCACGAATGCGATGTAGAGGCTGGATTCGCCCCGGGCTTCTGCGGCGGTAATGTACTCCTCGTTCTTTACCGAAAGGGTACTACTTCGAGTGATTCGTGCGAGGCGCGGCATGAACACGATTCCGATGGCTAAAATCGCATTTACCATCCCGGACCCGAGGGCAACAACGACGATCAACGCCAACAGAAGAGAAGGAATGCTGAGGAGGATGTCCATCAAACGCATGACGACCTCGTCGGTTCGGCCGCCGATATATCCGGACAAGATACCGACGGGGACGCCGAGCAAGAGGCCGAGTGCCGTCGCAGCGACACCGAGCAAGATGCTCGCCCGACCGCCGTACAGAACACGAGAGAGGAGGTCACGGCCGAAATTGTCGGTTCCCAGGACGTACTCGGCGCTGGGTTCCTCGAATCGGTCTGCGACGTTCGTCGCGGTTGGGTCGTGCGGAGCGATCATCGGAGCGAACAGACTGGAGAGCAAGATTGGGACTAACAGCAGCAGACTCACCTGTCCCTTCCGAGTTCCAATCAGTTTTCGGCCCGTTCGCGCGAGGCGTTCGATCGACGACTCTTGCAGGTTTCGTGAGTTGGTTTCGGTAGCCATCGTTAGGTGTCACCGTAGTTGATCCGCGGGTCGAGGTAGGTGTAGATGATGTCCGCTCCGAAGTTAGCGAAGGTGTAGATGATCGCGATGAGCATGACGGACGCCTGTATCACCGGGAGGTCCCGTGCGTGAATCGAACTCACGATGAGTCGGCCCAAGCCGGGGTAGGAGAACACCTCTTCGACGATGACGATACTCCCCATCAAGTAGCCGAGATCCAGCGCGAGAAGGGTGATAGTCGGCAAGAGGCCGTTTCTGAGTCCGTGTTTCAGAAGCACGGCGTGCTCCTTGGCGCCTTTCAGTCGGGCGGTTCGGATGTACTCTGACTGTAGAACCTCGACCATCTCCGACCGTGTTAGTCGGACGACGTGCGCGATAAGGACGAACGTCAAGGTGACCGCAGGCAGAATCAGGTGTTTGAACCACGGGACGAATCCTTCGCTCAAGCTCTCGTACCCCCCGAACGGGAACACCTGAAAGACCGGCCCTGCGAACAGAGTGAGCAGGAGGATTCCAGTCACGAACTCGGGGAAACTGATTCCCAGATAAGAGAATCCACTGACGAGAACGTCGGAGGCGGAATCACGCTTGACCGCAGCGAGTACCCCCAGCGAGATTCCGACGACCGTCACTAACCCGAGAGTGATGATGGCGAGGGTCAATGACCGGACGAAGCGAGGGGCGATTACCTCCATCACGGCCTGATTGTTGTCGAAACTGTGCCCCCAATCGCCAGCGACGAAGCCGGACAACCAGTCGAAGTATTGGATGTACCAGGGGTGATTCAGTCCCAGGCGCTGTTCGACGGCGCGAACGCTTGCTTCTGTGGCGTACTTGCCGAGTATCATCGTCGCGGCGTTGCCCGGTAACAGCTGTGTGATGCTGAAGACGACGAACGAGATACCCAGCAACGTGGCAGCGATATACGCTATCCGCTTCACGAAGTACCGCTTGAACCCCGACATGTCAATTACGAGTCTTCAACAAGACCATAAATAACTATGGGTAGTGTTGACTTGGATCAAGAGTGTTCCAGTCGGAGAATCGTTAGAGGCGAGGGTACCACATCGGCGACCGCCGAACTGTTAGGCTCCTCGTCGGTCAGATGCGGTCCTCGAACCGGTGGACGTCGATCGGATTGTCCGTGGCTCCATCGGTCGCGAAGTCGGCCAGTACCTCCCCGACGACGCTACAGAACTTGTACCCGTGGCCGGTAAAGCCGGCAGCGATCGAGACGTGACCGTACTCAGGGTGCGTATCGAGGTAGAAATGTCCGTCTTCCGAGGAGGTGATGATGCACGTCGTCAGTCGGAGTGTCTCTCCGGCTGCGTCGGGGAAATTGTCGTCGAGTAGCCGCCGCAGATCGCGTTCGTCGTCCACAGTCGGTTCGTCGTCCCACTCGTCAGGATCGATCGGGGCGGGAGATTCCGGCGTCATACCGATTTTGAATCCCGACCGCTCGAAGACGGGGAAGCCGTAGTAGTGTCCTGCAGGTACGTCGACGCTGAAGACGGGGAAATTCGACGGAGCGAACCGGTCGGGCGCTTTGGGCTGGAACCACCCCATGATGCGACGCTCTGGCGTCAGGAAGTCCGACAGAAATTCGAGTTGCTTTCCTGCCCACGCTCCGGCCGCGACCACCAGCGAATCGGCAGTATACTCGTCGCGATCGGTCCGGACGGTCACGTCGTTTTCGCCGATATCGACCTCGCGGACGGCTTCTCGTGCGCGGACGGTGGCGCCGTGAGAGAACGCCTGCTCGACGTGCGTCGAGATAGCCCGTTCGCAGGCCAGATACCCTCCATCAGGTTGAAACACTCCTCGGTGACCATCGGGAAGCTCGTATCCGGGAAACCGCTCGTTGAGTTCGGTCCCGCTCAGCACCTCGTACGGAACGTCGTGCGCCTCACACGAGTCGACCGCGCCGGCGACGACTTCGGAACCTTCGGGCCCGGCATGGATCGAGCCGGTAGTCGTCAACAGGTCCGCTCCCGACTCGGCTTCTAACCGCCTCCAGAGCGTACGTGCACGTTCCGCCAACGGGACGTAGTCGGGATGTTCCGGTTGCGTCAGTCGAAAGATCCGCGTATCACCGTGAGACGAACCCCTCCGATGCGGAATGTCGTACCGTTCTATCCCGAGGACGTCGTGTCCGCGTTTAGCCAACTGATAGACGGCCGCGCTCCCCATACCTCCGACACCGATTACTATCGTGTCGTAAGACGTGTCTGGCATCGAACGTGTATCGGCAGAGGGTTTGATAACAGTTAGCAAGCATACAACATTTGCTGGAGCTACCTCCTGCGGAGAGGGATAGTCGGCGCAGTACGTACGACGACAGCAGCAAGAGCTATATCACGAACGACAGAAAGCCCGCCCATGCCAACGTTTAGCGAGGACGCACTCGGCGGAGAGTCAGTCGTCGTCACGGGCGCAACGGGAGGCATCGGGTGGAGCGTCGCCGAACGAGCAGCGAAGGCGGGCGCTGGTGTACTCGCAACCGGACGCGATACGGACCGATTAGAAGAGATCGACGACAGACTCGCGGAAGTCGACGCTTCAGGGCGGACAACGACACACGAAGCCGACATCACGAACGAGGCCGAGCGGGTCGAGCTTGCTTCGAAAGCCGAGCAGATGGGCGTGACGATGCTGGTGAATGCAGCCGGGATTACCGGTTCTCGAACAGACTTCGAGGACCTCTCACAGCACGAGGTGGCGGAGGTTCTCGACCTCAACTTCGTATCCACACTACGGTTCACACAAGAACTCTACAGGTCGATGAAAGACCGTAGTGGAGGTGCGATAGTGAATATCGCATCCCTCTCGGGGCTTCGCGGGACGTACAAGTCGATTCCGTACTGTTCCTCGAAGTTCGCGCTGGTCGGATTCACGCAGTCGCTGGCGCTCGAAGCGATCGAACACGATATCAGGGTCAACGCAGTCTGTCCCGGGTGGGTCGATACCGAGATGGGGAGAGAGGGCATACGGTCGAAAGCGGAGGCTCACGGGCGGGCGTACGACGAGCAACTCGAACGTGAACTGGACGCGATTCCGTCGAAGAGAATGTCGACACCAGACGACGTCGCGAACGCTGTGGTGTACCTGCTAAGTGATGCATCCGAGAATATCGTGGGGGAATCGCTGAAGATTTCGGGCGGCTCGGTGCTTCGTTGACCAGCGATTGGAGAGAGTGAGGGCATCATCCTCGTCTCCCGGTGGAGGATTCTATCGATAGCGGTCGAAAACTGTGTTCGTATCGACCACTATATCTGTGGTTCGACTATTCTATCTGTGAGCGATAACTCGTTTCTTCGACTACACGTGCACGAGTTCGACCCGGTGTTAGAGATGTAGCCTATTTGCTAATATAGCTCGCACATTCATACATGGGTGGTAAAGATATAGAGTCGTAATGCGGATTCCACACGCGTGTGTCGGTTTTGACCGCCACACGTGTCGGTCGACGGCTCCGCGACTGTGGTACACCGTGAGCGTGACGAAGTGACTGAAGCGCTACGCCGTCACCCCGCGTGAACGAGAGCCGCGAATCGGCCGCGGCGGTGAAGCCGCGAGATAAACGGTCCAGCAACCGTACGCGGTGAGACGACCGGTCTCGACCACTGACCGATACGGACGGGCCTGCAGTAGCAGAAACTGTCGCGTAACGTCTGCGACCGGCGAGAGGTGTTATGTCCGATGCGCGACGAGGCGACGTATGACCAGGCCCAAACGCGACCGGATGGCCATCAGCCGTCAAGATTTCACTCGCGTGTGGGGGCAGCAGGACGTGGACGCGATCGACGACATCTACGCGTCCGACTTCCGCGGACACGGATTCCCGGTCGGCCGGACGTTCACGCGGGCGCAGTATCGGCGGACCGTCGAGTTGTTCCAGCGCGCGTTCGCCGACTGTTGGATCGACCTCGAAGCGATGCACGCCGACTGCGAGTTCGTCTACGCGTCGTGGCGGTTCTACGGCACGCCCGCGGGACCCGCTGCCAGCGGCCGAGGAGCCGAGTCGGTGCTCTCGTTCTCCGGGAGCGGCCGGCACAGACACCGCGAGGGGAAAGTCGTCGAGGTTTGGCTCGACGTGAACTGGTCCTCGATCGTACCCCAGTTAGGGCGGACGTACACCAGCCGGATTCGGCGAGTATTCGCGACGGACTCCGAGGATGAGTCGGCCGTCCCGGACCGGAGCGCGCGTCCCTCGAGTGAAACGACGACAACGCGTGTCGCTCACCCCCCTCGACGAACAGGTCCCGACTCGGCTCTCGCCTCGCGACCCCGCCGGCGACTGCGACGCCGAACGCGACGGCGCGAGTCGACGGCGGTTCTGATGCTACCCGCTCGCGCCCCGAAACGTCGTATTCGACGGACTGCGACTCGACCGAGATGTTGGGACCCGAGCCCACCGACACCAGTCGAGAGTGGCGTGCGAGACGCGCGGAACGCGTCCCATCGTTCGACAGTGAGATATTCCCGAACGGTCAGACGACTACGTCCGTATGAGTCAGAACGCGGAGAGCGAGTCCGAAACGAGCGGTCTGGCGAAGCTTCGACTCGGATTTCAGGTTCTCTACTCGGCTGTTTTCGTGGTTCTGTTCGTCGGCGTGGGAGCGGCACCGGGAAACTGGAACCTCCCCTTCGGTGTCGCCTTCGCGGCCTTCACCGTCTACTGGGCGTTTCGCGACGACGTCGAACGACGCCTCAGCAGACCCCAAGAGTGGGCCGTCTTCGCGTTCGCCGTCTGCGGTGTACTTCTCGGCATCGCCGTCGAGAGGGGCGAACTCACCGACGGAGTGCTTCTGGGGTTCGGGGGCGCAGTCGGCGTGGCCGTGCTGTTCGGCTACCGAGCGGTCGAACGCCGGTAGTCACCGATTCAGCCAGCGTTCTGGCCGGCGGACCGCCGGTTCGCCGGCAACCGTTCTGAGCAAAACCTATGCCAAGCGGCTCCGAACAGTCGACCGCTCATGACACGAGTCTTCGGTTCGCCCGAGTCGTACGTACAGGGTCGCGGCGCGACCGCAGAGATCGGTGATCACGCGGCGTCGCTCGGCGGTTCGGCGCTGCTTCTGGCCGACGGGGTCGTACTCGACCTCGTCGAAGCCGACGCGACCGAGAGCCTCGAATCGAACGACATCGACGTCGAAACGGAACTGTTCGAGGGGGAGTGTTCGGCGGCCGAAATCGAACGAGTCGGCGAACTCGCATCGGAGGTCGACGCCGATTTCGTGATCGGTGCCGGCGGTGGGAAGGCGCTCGATACGGCCAAAGCGGTCGGTGAGGACCTCGGTATCGGCGTCGTCTCCATGCCGACCATCGCTTCGACGGACGCACCGTGTAGTGCGCTCTCCGTGATCTACTCCGAGCACGGCGAGTTTCAGGAGTATCGGTTCCTCGACCGACACCCCGACCTCGTCCTCGTGGATACGGCGCTGGTCGCGTCGGCACCGACCCGCTTCTTCACGTCTGGAATCGGTGACGCACTGGCGACGTGGTTCGAGGCCGACGCGACGAAGCGCTCCGACAGCGACAACGTCCTCGGCGGACGCGACACGGACGCGGGTCATCAACTCGCGAAGTTCTGCTACGACCAACTCCGCGAGAGCGGCGTCTCGGCCGTCGACGCCGTCGAGAACGACGCCGTGACGCCGAGCGTCGAGTCGGTGACCGAGGCGAACACCCTGTTGTCCGGGCTGGGCTTCGAGAGCGGCGGGCTCGCGGCGGCCCACGCCATCCACAACGGCCTGACCCAACTCGAAGCCACCCACGAGGCGACGCACGGAGAGAAAGTCAACGTCGGGACCCTCTCGCAACTGGTCCTCGAAGGTCGGAGCGACGAGTTCGTCGAAGACGTCGTCCGGTTCTCCCTGGACGTCGACCTGCCCGTGACGCTCGCCGAAATCGGCCTCGACGACCCGACGGACGACCAACTGACGACCGTCGCGGAGGCGGCCTGCGCCCCCGACGAGACCATCCACAACGAACCGTTCGACGTCACGCCAGAAGCGGTTCGCGACGCGATTCGGACCGCGGACGCCATCGGCGAGCGCGTCAGTTCGCGGTACTGACCCTCGCTACCGGCCACGGTATTCCGCGGCGGACCTACTGACGGAGTGGCGTTCGACGCCTGCTCGCGTCGGAGTCGGTGGTCGTGGGTGCCGTCGAGACACCGCCGGTCGGGCCGTCCGAGCGTCACACTCGGGTCCAGACAGGCGAGAGGAGTCTCGACAGCAGAAGTTATTCTCCGAGTGATAGTTACAACGATACGGCTGTAATTCCGAGTGTGACGACGGCCGTCGAGGACGACTTCGGGACGAGGCATCTTCCGATCTGACAGCCTGAGGCTTCGCACGGGGTGGAAACCGAGATACGTCTTTATCCGCGTCGTCGCCGTACAGTCTCCTATGACGCTCACCGTCGAACCCCCGGAGTCGCCCGACATCACGAATCGCGGCCTGCCGCGCGCGCTCGAACCGGCGGACTCGCTCGAAGGGACGAGCGACCTGCGGCGGGAGGAGTTGGAGGGAATCCTCCGGGACGGCGCCTGGAGCGAAGCGTTCAACGAGTGGGCCGAGTACACCGACCTGGACGAGGCGGAGTACGAACGCATCCGCGACGCCGGACTCTTCCACGAGTTGGACTTCTACTGGGACCCGCTCGAGGCGCGACTGCGCTTCGAGGTGCCGACGTTGCCGTCGGCGTTGGCCGAGCAGACGGACCTCGCCTCGAAGGCCACCACGGAGTTGACAGACCTCGGCCACATCGTGGTCGAGCGACTCGAAGACGGCTACGTGGACTGGGGCGAGGAGGGAGACTCGGGCGACACCTGGAGCGAGGAGACGTTCGAGAGCGGCTGACGGCGCACCAGAGACTGTTCGACGACCCGACGCCGCATCGACTGACGGGGAATACACCGCTTCTGTCGCCGCGACCGTCTCGACGTCAGACCGACGCGGTGGGAACGCTCACGCGCTCTCCATCCGCCGGAGTTCGTACTGATAGCGCCGGCCCCCCTTCTTCACGACGATACGCTGGCCGTCGTCGTCCCGTTCGAGGCTCTCGAAGTTGTCGCCCAAATTTCCCGGGTTGAGAGAGGACGCCGAGCCGTCGAGCCCGAAGTGGAGCGTCACGGTCCGGCGGCGCACGTCGTCGGCCTGCGTCGCCTCAACCGCGAGCAGTTCGCCGTTCTGCCGGACGCCGACGTCGCCGGTCAGTTCCCACGCGTTACCCCGGTAGCGCAGTTCCTCGCCCCGAAGGCTATCCCAGTGCGTGTCCACCATGGTGGCACTTTCTTCGCGAGTCATCATCGGTGTTTCGGCGAAAAGCGAGTGAGCGGGGGAGAACCGAAGCGAATCGGTGTGAGACCGGAGGCGCTCAGCCGTCGAGTTCGAGCACCAAGTGCGACCCGTCGCGCTCGAACGACGTACCGAACGGCGCCGACAGATCGCGCATCCGCTCGCGACTCCACGCGGCCGCGTCGCCCCGCGCCTCGTGGACCGCGTAGTCGCGAATCTCCGTCGGTATCAGCCGAGGTTCGCTGAGCGTCCCCTCGCCGGTCACCGACAGTGCGACGACACCGCCGACAATCGGGGTGCCGCCCGGAGATACGCTTTTCACTCGACCCGCCGAATCTGTTCGCATGCCCATAGAATTCGAACGCGAGGTCCAGACGGCGACGTTCCACAGTCCGCTCGAAGACTTCGAGCAGGTGTCGGTCGACACCGAACTCAGAGTCGACCCGCTGACCGGACGGACCGCGCGGGTCGTCACGGAGAACTTCCCGATGCCGGAGCAGCCCGAAATCGACGACGCGATACTCGACAGCGAGGGCTGTTTCTTCTGTCCCGGTACGGTCGAAGAGGCGACGCCGACCTACCCCGAGTGGGTCGGGACCGACCGCGGGGAGAGCGGCGAGGCGACGTCGTTCCCGAACCTGAACCCCTACGGCGCGTACTCGAACGTGGTCGCCCTCACCGAGGACCACTTCGTCCCCCTCGACGAGTTCACCACCGAGCAGTTCGCCGACGGCCTCTGCGCGGCGCTGGAGTACGTCCAGCGGGTGTTCGACCACGACGAGGACGCCCGGTTCGCCTCGGTGAACATGAACTTCCTCCGGCCGGCGGGGTCGAGTCTCATCCATCCGCACATGCAGACGGTCGTCGACGACCGCGGGACGAACGAACAGCGCCGCGTCGCCGAGGCGGCCCGCGACTTCTACGACGAACACGACGAGGTCTACTGGTCGGAACTCGCCATCGAGGAACGCGGCGGCGACCGCTATCTGGCCGAAATCGGCAACGTCCACTGGCTGGCCCCGTTCGCCCCGAAACACCATCGTCACCTCGTCGGGGTCGCGACCCAGATCGTTCAGGGCGTCCCCCAACCGCGCGGCGACGTCACGCACGACTTCGCCGCGGGACTCGTGAACGTCCTCTCGTACTACGCCTCGCTCGGCCTGAACAGCTTCAACGTCGCCATGTTCCTCGAACGCGACGACCCCGCGCTCCCGCCGGTGCTGAACGTCACCGCACGGTCCGTGTTCGACGAGTACTACTGGAGCGACGCGACGTTCTTCACCACGCTCCACGACGAGGGCGTCGTCGACGCCGCGCCGGAGGACTACGGCCACGCGGCGCACACGTTCTTCTGAGCGCCGAGCGCGCGATGGAGTTCCCGGCCGCGAGTCCGCGGCCGTTCGCGGCTCGATTCGACCGACTCCCGTCGCGCGGTCACCCACTCGGGTTCGGCGACGGTGAGCCCATCGGCCGTCCGGAACGACCGCCGGTACCGGACGCTGACGTCGACGGTTCGTTCGCCGCCGTCGACGCTGGCGACTGCGGTTCCGGCGTAGCGGACGTCGACGCCGAGAATCAGGCCGCGTTCGTCGACGAGAATCGTCGCGCTCGCGTCGTCGACGACGTGGGAAGCTCCGGACGCCGGGGCGTCGTTCGCCGAGATACTCGCTACTCGCGAACGATAGACGGTCGCGTTCCCGCGTTCGGAGCGACCGTCGTAGGCGAACGCGAACTTCGAGAGACTCGCGTCGAGCGTGTGGTCGAGCGCCCACGCTCTGAACGTCTCGGCGGTCAGGTTCCGCGTCTTACCGCCCGTGTTCCACTCGCCGTCGCTCGGTCGCGCCCGCGTGTACCAGACCGAGGGGGTCGCGAACACCTCCACCTGGACTCGCGAGTCGGGACGGGCGACGGTCCGCCGCTGGACGAACCGCGGCGTGGGGGACGCGACGTCGAACCGGTGTCTCGCGGTCTGGTTCCACTTCCACCGGTCCGGTCGCGGACTGCCCCGCGGGCGACTCGCGTTGATTCGTTGTTCGACGCGGTACGTCCCGGCCGTCGCCAAGGCCGTGCGGTGAGCGTCGACGAGGCGAGAGACGTTCTCGACGCCGTCGGCGGACGTACCGGGCGGGAACCCCGCGTCGGCGTTCGACGAGTCGGTGCCGAACGGTTCCGTGAGAGTCACTGCGCCGCCGGTCACGACGACTGTCAGGGCGACGAACGACGCGAGCGCCCACCGTCGGGAACCGGGGGCGTCGCTCCCGCCGGTCATGCTCGTCCGGTGCGAGAGCGCCTTCCGAGTCGGGGAGCGGGGTTCGTCGCCGACCCGAGCCAGCCCGGCGGTTCAATCGTCATCAGTTCGAGTACCGTCCGGAAGACGATAAATCGTCACGTCGCGTGACTCTCCGTTTCTGCGAGCGGAGGGGGAGAGTACGGAGCGAGAGCGAGTAAAAACCCCACATTCGGCCGGGAAGCGGGCTGCTGTCGGGTGCAGCGACGCTGGCGTCCGGAACGGCGGGACGTTCGCCCCCGCGGCCGCCGCGAGCGGCGGTCATCACTTCCCACGCGCTGGGAACGAACGTTCCGATTGATACTGTCAGAAGTAGAATACTTCTGTGCATGAATTTCGACGAGTTCACCGGCACGATTCAGCATCGACTCGAACTGCCCGGCACCGGCGAAGCCGTGCGTGCGATACGCGCGACCCTGATGACGCTGGGCGAGCGAATTCCGGCGGGCGCAGCCGAGGACCTCGCGGCTTCGCTCCCGATGGAGATACGGTGGTACCTGACCGGCGCCGTCGCCGAACACGGCCAGCGGTTCGACTGGCAGGAGTTCGTCTCGCGGGTGAGCGAAATCGAGAACGCGGACCCCGCGGACGCCGCCTACCACGCTCGCGTCGTCGTCGACCTGGTTCACTCGCAGGTCCCGCCGTCGGACTTCCAACAGCTTCGCGACCAGCTTCCCGAGAGCGAAGACGACGAAAACTGGCGCAAACTGTTCGAGACCGTCGACGCCGGCGGGTGGAGCGAACACGAGGCGTGAAGCGCACCGGTCCGACCGTCGGCCGTCGTCGACCCGACCGAGCGCCGCGACTGGTGGGATGACGGAGTGGACGAACGTGCCTGCCTGGAACGCAGGTGGCCGAGAGGCCTCGTGGGTTCGAATCCCACTCCCACCGTGGCAGCGAGTCGAACGGGAGCAATTTTCACCCTCGATATCGTAGACCGGAGCATGTCCAAAGCGACGTTCGAGGTGTACGAGGACCGGAGCGGAAAGTGGCGCTGGCGACTCGTCCACGACAACGGCAACATCATCGCCGACGGCGGCGAGGGATACGCCAGCCGTCAGAAGTGCGAGCAGGGTATCGAGAGCGTCAAACGGAACGCGTCGGACGCGGAAGTGGAGGAAGTAGCGAAGCCGACGGGCGACAGAGAGTAGCGACTCGTCGGCATCGCTCGCACGCGCCGGCCTGAAGTCACCTCCACGAGGGGACGGACCTCCGTTCCGAGCGACCGTGCGTCGGCGTCGCCGTCACCTCGACCGACGGTCACTCGGAGTAGCCCTCCTGGAGGAACGTCCCTCCGGTCTCGTACATCGAGAGTAACTCCTCGATGAACTCCTCGCACGTCTCGTCCTCCTCGAGGTGGCCCTCCAGTCGCTCCCTGAGTTCGTCGCTGATTTCGAGTGTGTACGTCATGCTACGCGTGCCTCCCCGTCTCTCCATTCGCGTGCGGTGTGCAAATACCCCCGTCTCCGTTCTCGGTCGGTAGTAATCCCCGAGAGGTACTCGTCAACGAGCGACACTGGCTTCGGGCGGAACGGAGTTCAGAACGCGGCCACGGACGGGTCGAATCACCGCGTTACGGCGACGGCTCGTCGGTGCCAGAAATATATACCCGTCCGAAATACCACCCCACCAACCTTCGTACGCGGTTCTTATCTACGAAGGTATATCTGCTATATATTCTAGTTCCGGTAGTCCGCTGACCTTAGCAAGTCTTTTTCGGCCCACATTTTTCAGATCAGATACCGTAGACAGCCCCGTTTTTGATCGAGTAGCCTTCCAGTCGTCTTCCCGGCTTCGGACGGATCAGCGATACAACTCCTGCGCCATAATAAATTCTATATAGATTGGGCTTGTCGAGAGATACGAGGCCGGACACGCCCAAGTGCGGAACGGGAAGCGGGGTTCGGCGAATCGACCGACGGACGACGAGGCGACGACAGCGCCGAACCACTTCGGCACGTCGTCGCGGTCAGAGAGAGCGTCGGCAGTCGCGTCCGGTGCCCGGTCACCGCTCGGCTTCCGCGTGTGAGTGTGTCACTTAAGCCTGCCTTGTAGCTATCAGCGGCCTAATGGGATAGCGGTGAAAATCAGGGGGACGACGCATGCCCTCCAGCTATCGCCGTTCGTTCCTCGGAGCGTGCAGTACCGCTCTCGGTGTCGGCCTCGCGGGTTGCACGGGCCGGTTCACGAGCAGCACACGAACAGACGCGGCGTCGGGCGCGGCCGCCAGCGCAGGCGACCAACTGGCGCTCCCCTCCGCAGTCTCCCGAAACGGCCTCCCCGACGGCGACGTGGTTCTCAAACCGGACGGGAAGGTCGTGCTGTTGAACTTCTTCACGACGTGGTGCCGGCCGTGCCAGGAGGAGATGCCGGCGTTCCGTCGACTGCGCGCGGAGTACGACACCGAGACGTTCCACATGGTATCGATCACGCCGGAAGTCGACGAGAAACTCATCCGGAAGTTCTGGACCGAGTACGAGGGAACCTGGCCGGTCGTCACGGACCCGAGCCTCGTCGCGACCGACCGATGGGACGCCAACAGTTACCCGACGAACCTCGTGTTCGACGCGGATGGAACCCCCGCGTCCGGTGACGACCCGGAGGTCAGAGCGCGGTCGTTCGAGGAGTTCAAGTCGGTCGTCGACCCCCTGGTGGCGGAGGCGTGACGATGGCCGGACTCGCACTCCCCGCGCTGTTCGCACTCTCGTTTTCGGCCGGCGTCGCGACGTTCTTCGCCCCGTGCGCGTTTCCGCTCCTCCCCGGCTACCTCTCGTACTTCCTGAGCGACACGGTGACACGTGCCGATGGTCGAGGGATCGCCGAAGCCGCCGCCTCGACGGGGGGTTCGACGGGGACGAGTGCGCTCGTCACGCGGGTTCGCCGTCCGCTGGCGCGGGCGGTGCTAATGAGCCTGCTCGCCGGCGTCGGGATGACGGCCGTGTACGTCGGCCTGGCGGGGTCCGCCGCGTTCCTCGGGGCGCAGGCCCTCGCGACGTGGCGATACTCGAACTCGTCGTCGGGGCCGTGTTCGTCCTCGCGGGCGGTCTGATGGCGGCGGGGTGGAAACCGTCTCGGTCGGTCGTCCGCCTCCCGGAACGGGAACGGTCGCTCGGGGGGTTCTTCCTGTTCGGCGTGCTGTACGCCGGGGCAGCGGCCGGCTGTACCGCGCCGCTGTTCATCGCCGTCGTACTGCAGGGGATGTCGCTGGGGCCGGTCCTCGGCGTCGGACTGGCCGTCGCCTACGCGGTCGGGATGAGTTCGGTCCTGATGGTGGTGACGAGCGCGACGGCGCTCGGCGGGTCCTCGCTCACGACGGTGCTTAGCGCCCACACGCGGACGATTTACCGCGCGGCCGGCGTGTTGCTCGCGGTGTCCGGCGTCGCGGAGATGTACTACTACTTCTACGGGTTCCCGGAGGTGTTCCCGCAGTGAGCCGACGCGCCCTCGTCGCCGCGCTCTGTCTGTCGGTCGCGGTTGTCGCCGCCGGCTGTGCCGCACCGGGCGGCTCCGGTGACTCGGCCCCCACCCTGACCGCGACGGACGCGACTGACGCGAACGCGCTGATTCGAGCCCACACCGAGACGCTCCGTTCGAACTCGTTCACCGCCCGGTCGAAGACGACCGCTCGGGACGCGAACGGGACGTTCCGCGTCGTCACCACGCAGACGTGGCGGGTCGACCCCGGCCGGCCGGTCCGAGCGAGTGCAACCCGGACGCACGCCGTCGTCGGCGACGCTCCGGACCGGTACGAACAGCGACCGGACGAAGTGACGGCGTGGCGGCGCGGGAACGAGACGACCGTCCGCGTGGAGTCGGGGAACGACAGCCGAGTCCACGCCGTCGCGTTGCTCAACTCCTCGGTGCGGCTCAATCAGGCGCTCCACCGGCAGTTACTCTACGGACTCAGCGCCAGTCGAAACGCGACGGTCGAGAACGTGACGCGAAACGGAACGCGACTCTACCGCGTCCGGGCCGAACTGAACGACACGCACGTCTCCTCGAACGCGTCGATGACGCTGCTCGTCGACCCCGAAGGGTACGTGCGGCAGGTCGAGACCACCCGGACGGTCGCCTACCGGTCCGGTCCGCGGGTCGTCACGAGGACGGTCCGGTTCTCTCGAATCGGCGAGACACGGGTCGAACGGCCGCCGTGGGCGTGACGGGGGCCCTCACGTTCCGCTGCCGGCGGCGCTAGCCGACGCTACCCGAACGGCCGTCGACGTCGAAGCGGTCGATTCGCGTCGTCGCGGGCAGTTCGAGGGCCACCGTCGGGAACCGCGACGCTACTCCCCCCGGTCGAAGGAGTCGTCGCCGTGCGCCTCGCGCAGTTCGCGGAACCGCTCCTGCTGGTCGCGAATGCGCGGCGTCTGCTCCGCGTAGGCGTACTCGAACATCGAGTCGGGGTCGGCCTCGAACGACTCCACCTCGTCGACGGCCGCCGCGAGCGTCTCGGTTATCTCCTCGTCTATCGCCGCGACGCGTTCGTCGTCGAGGCGTCCCGTCTCGCGGAGGAACGACTCGAACCGGTCGAGCGGGTCCTTCCGTCGCCACGCCTCCACCTCGTCGTCGTCGCGGTAGACGCTCGGGTCGTCCGCCGTCGTGTGCGCGCCGAAGCGGTACTGCACCGCCTCGACCAGCGTCGGACGAGGAGCGTTGCTCTCGGCGTCGAGGGCCTTCTCACGGGCGGCCTTCGTCACGACGTACGTCGCCAGCGGATCCATCCCGTCCACCTGCACGCCCTCGAAACCGTAGGCCGTCGCCTTCTGCGCGACGTCCGACTCGCCGTCTGGCGGTCCCGCGGCGTCGAGATGGCCCACTGGTTGTTGTTACAGACGAACAGGGCGGGCACGTCGTACACGCCGGCGAAGTTCATCGCCTCGTGGAAGTCGCCCTCGCTGGTCGCGCCGTCGCCGAAGTGCGCCACCGTCACCCGCTCGCCCCCCTGCAGTTTCGTCGCCATCGCCATCCCGACGGCGTGGGGGAGGTGGCCGCCGATGGTGATGTTCAGCGGGAAGACGTTCCGGTCCGCGAGCGCTTTGCTTCCCTCCTCGTGGCCCGCCCAGTAGAGGAGATACTCCCACGGGAACCCGCGGGCGACGACGGCGCCGTGTTCGCGGTACTGGTACGAGATCATGTCCTCCTCCGCGAGAGCGTACATCGACCCGATTTGGGAGCCTTCCTGCCCCGCGAGCGAGGAGTACGTTCCCGTGCGACCCTGTCGCTGGAGGCTTATCATCCGCTCGTCGAACCGCCGGCAGAAGCGCATGTCGCGGAACATCGAGACGAGCGTCTCGTCCCCCAGGTCGGGGAGCAGTTCGGGCGCGACGACGGCGCCGTCAGGGTCCAGCACTCGCACCCGGTCGTCCGGCTCGCGCGACAGCACGTCGTCGCTCTGTGACATCGATGCTGGCGGGTTCGCGGACGAGCGACAAGAAACGTCTGGTCGGGGCGGCGACGGAGTCGTGTCCGGCGACCCGCACCGAGTGAGCGAGGGACCGACTGCGGCGTCTCAGGCCGGTTCGGCCCCACCAGTGCGCTCGGAGAGCAGCAGTCCGCCGGCGACGACGGCGGCCCCCACCATCGACGCCGCGAGGAGGGCGAACGCGGCGCGCAAGTCGTACGCCTCCGCGAGGAAGCCGACCACGGCGGGCGACACCGCGCCAGCGCCCATCAGGATGGTTCGGACGATGCCGAGGCCGCCGGCCGCGATCCAGTCCGGGAGAATCTCGACGAGGTAGACGCCGCGGACCGGCCGGAAGCCGTGGCTCCCGACGGCGAGGCCGACGACGGCCGCACCGAGTGCGAGGAAGCCGCCGTCCGCGAGAACGACGGCGCCGACGAGGGAAACCCCCGCGATACCGAGCGTGACAGTGATGATGGGAAGCCGGCCGGTTCGGTCGCTCACGTCGCCCGTCACCACCTGCACGACGCTCAGCGCGAACAGCAGCGAGTAGAGGAGGTTCGCCGTCGTCGTCTCGAACCCGACCGCGTCGGTGAGATACAAGGGGAGGAACGCCACCGCGCCGTTGTAGGAGAACGAGAAGAGGACGGTGACGAGGATGAACGCCGCGAACCGGCGGTCGGAGAACTGCCGCAGGTAGTCGGCCAGCGTCGGGTCGGCGCTCTCGGCCGTCGCGGCGGCGTCCGCGTCGTCGGACGACGACAGTTGGCGCGGGACGTACCACGCGAACGCGGCCGCGAGTGCCACGCCGGCGAGACCCGCGAGGAGGAACACGCCGCGCCACGCCGCCCCCGGCAGTCGCGAGACGAACGGCGTCAGCACCGGCGGGGCGACCAGAAACAGCGTGACCACGGCGGAGGCGCCGACGCCGCCGTACGCGCCGACGGTGTCGAACACGCCGAGGACGCGACCGGTCCGACTGGGGTAGACGCGAGAGAGGACGCGGACCGCGACTGTCTTGTGAGCGCCGGTCCCCGCCCCGACGAGCATCGCGGCAGCGACGAACACCGGTGCGGGCGAGTCGGCGACGAGTGCGAACGACCCGACTGCGGCGACGAGAGCCCCGCCGGTGACGACGCGCACGGGTCCGAACCGGTCCGAGAGCATCCCCGACGGGAACTGCAGCAGGGCGTACACGGTCATGAGACCGGTGTAGACGAGGCCGACCGTCGCCGTCGAGAGCCCGTAGCTCGCCTGAAACGTCTCGAAGAGGGGCGGAAACGCGTACCGGACGAACTTGGCGAGAAACCAGAGTGCCGCGGCCACGACGAGCGTCGTGTACCGCGTGAGACGAAGCGCTGCCATCGACCCACGGTGTTCGCTCCGACGCATAAGCGATGTGTTCGGCGTCGACGCCGTCGGCCGTCGTCACCGCTCGACGACGGAACGTGCTCGAGCCGAGTGATGATATTTATCCAATACTTTCGTCCGCCCTTCGATAAACTGTCAATGTATCGTGTCGTGTTTTCTTCACGTTAGGAGAAGTATACTGACTTATTTTTGAAAATTTATCGACTTGCTACATATCTTGTTCAATCTCGTGCGATAATTCGATTCATCGGGTCGAACGTGTTTCGCTCTGTACGCACGTCAGTTGGATATTGAAGTTGATAATTTGCGGGCCACCGTTATATCCCCCAGCGAGGGTCAGGGCATATGCAGGATTCATACAGTAGACGAAGGGTACTCCGGACCGCCGGGGGAACCGTCGCACTGGGAGCGCTCCCGGGGTGTACGGGGGCGTTCGGCGGCCGGGAGAGCGAACCGGTCCGGTTCGGGACGCTCCTGCCGACGTCGGGCGCACTCGAAGGAGTCGGCGTCCACGGGCAACGGGCCGCCGAGCAGGCGGTCGCCGACATCAACGACGCCGGCGGGGTTCTCGGCCGGCCGGTCGAACTGGTCGCGAAGGACAGCGAAGCCGACGTGGACGCCTCGCTCGAAGCGTACGAGAGCCTCGTCGACGAGGGCGTCGTCGGGTTCGTCGGGGCCCTCGTGAGCACCATCTCCCTCGCACTCGCGCCGAAGGCCGCCGAGGACGGCGTCGTGGAGGTCAGTCCCGGCAGCACGAACCCGCGACTGACGGACGCCGGTCGGAGCGGCGGTCGGAAGTACTTCGGCCGGACCGTCCCGAGCGACCTGCTCCAGTCGGTCGCGATGGCGAAGATAATCGACTCGTCGCAGTACGTCGGCGCGGACACCATCTCGATTCTCGCGCTCGACAACGACTTCGGGGCCGACCTGGCCGACGCCATCGCGTCGAACGTCGACGCGGAAGTAGTCGCGGACGCGCGGTACGACCCGTCCGCGTCCTCGTTCGACGCGAAGATAGCGGAGGTCTTCACGGACTCGCCCGACGCGGTGGCCTTCGTCAGCGTCCCCGGGCAGGAGAAGGATGTGCTCGACGCGTACGGCGCGTCCGACTACGAGGCACCGTGGGTGTTCTCGGCCGGACTGCTCGGCACGGACACCCCGTCGTACTACGACGGATTCTACAGCGCGTCGCTCTCCTCGACGCGGACCGACGGCCACTTCAACCTCTCGCGGCGGTTGTCCGACATCGCGCCGTTGGCACCGTTCTCGGTCAACGCCTACGACGCGCTCTTCCTGATGGCCGCCGCGGCCGAGATGGCGGGCGAGGCGACCGCGCCGGCGATAGCCGACACGGTTCGCTCGGTATCGGAGGGCGAGGGGCACACCGTCTCGGTCGGCGACTTCGACGCGGTCAAACTGCTGGTCGAGTCGGGACGGAGTCTGAACTACCGGGGCGCGTCCGGCGACGTCGACCTGACCGAAGCCCTCGAACCGCTGAGTTCCTACCTCGTCGAACACGTCACCGAGGGGAACGTCGAACGGTTGGAACTGCTGCAAAAGCAGTTCTTCGAGTCGGGGGGTGACCGATGAGGAACCCGCTGGCGTGGGTGGCGAGCGGTCTGGAACGCCTCCTGCCGGACGTGATTCGCCGGCGATACGCGGCGAAGTTCGGCGTCGTCCTCCTCGTCATCATCCTCGTGATGAGCGGGGTGGGCGCGTTCATCCACTTCGACACGAAGGGCGTCGTCGAACAGCAGACGCGAGAGGAGATACGCGGCATCGCCGAGTCGGAGGCGGACGCAGTCGCCGACTGGACGGCCTCGAAGGAGTCCACCGTCGCGTTCCTCGCGTCGTCGCTGGCGGACAGGCCCGAGAGCACCTCGGCCAGCGCCCACGAACGCTGGCTCGAACAGAAACTCATCGAACTCCCGAACGACGTTCGCTCGTTGCACTACGTCGACGCCGAGTCCGGGTCGGTCGTCGCCAGCACGACCGACGGTGCGAGCGGTGCGTCCCTCGACGGACTGGACGCGCCGTGGACGGGTCGGGCGTCGTCGCTCGCGCAGTCGAGCGGAGCCACCGTCTCGGCCCCGTACGACGCGGGGTCCGGCCCGGTCATCGCGTTCGTCGCCCCCGTCACCGGAAAGGACGGCTTCGTCGTCCTGACCGCGTCGCTGGAGGCGCGGTCCCAGCAGTTCAGTTCGCCCATCGCGACGGGCGACGCGAAGGTCGTCTCCGCCGACGGCACGATACTCCTCGACAATCGCCAGAACTCGCTTCTCGAACCGTACGTCGCGTCCGGCGACGAGACGGTCACGGCCATCGACGCCGCGTTGACTGGCCAGCGCGGATACACGCAGGTCGGCGCGCGGACCGGGATGGAACCCGGCCAGTACGCGATGGCCTACGCGCCCGTCACGGGGACCGACTGGGTCCTCACCTACCACGTCCCCACCGAACGGGCCTTCGCCCTCCAGTCGCAGGTGACGGAGAACATCGTGCTGTTGCTCGCCTTCGCCATCGGTGCGCTGTTCCTCGTCGGCCTGACCATCGGTCGCGGGACCGCCACCTCGCTGGCCGCAGTCGCGCAGAACGCCGACGAAATCGCGGCCGGAGAGGTCGACGGCGACGTCCCGTCCACGAGCCGAATCGACGAGATGGGGCGGCTCTACGACTCGTTCGCGGAGATGCAGTCGTACCTGACGACCGTCGCGGGGCAGGCGGAGGCCGTCGCGTCGAAGGACTTCGACGACCCGGTTCTCGACGAGGACGTTCCCGGTTCGTTCGGCGAGGCGATGGGACAGACCCACGAGGACTTGGAGACCCTCATCGTCGAACTGGAGACGAAGGCCGAGGCGTTCGGCGAGACGATGGCCGCGGCCGCCGAGGGCGACCTCACGGGCCGCATGGACGAAGACGCCGACAACGAGGCGATGACCGCCATGGCGCAGTCGTTCAACGAGATGATGGCCGAACTCGAAGCGACCGTCGCCGAGGTGTCGGAGTTCGCCGAGACCGTCGCCGCCGCCAGCGAGGAGGTGACCGCGAGTGCGCAGGAGATAGAGCGCGCGAGCAGAGAGGTCAGCGACTCCACGCAGGTGATGGCCGAAGGTGCCCAAGAGCAGCAAGAGACCCTCGAACAGACCACCGGCGAGACGAGCAACCTCTCGGCGACCATCGAGGAGGTGGCGTCCTCCGCGAGCGAACTCGAACGCACGGCGGAGCACACCCTCGACGCGAGCGAGGTCGGCCACACCGCGACGGCGGACGCCATCGACACCATCGAAGACGTGGAGTCGAAGACCGAACGGACGGCGCGACAGATCGAAGCGCTCGAATCGCGCATGGAGGAGATCGGCGACATCGTCGAACTCATCACCGACATCGCCGACCAGACGAACATCCTCGCGCTGAACGCCAACATCGAGGCCGCCCGCGCCGGCGAGGCGGGCGAGGGCTTCGCCGTCGTCGCCGACGAGGTCAAGCAACTCGCGGGCGAGACCAAGGAGTCGGCCGAGGAGATAGAACAGACCATCGGCGAGGTCCAGTCCACCTCCGCGGCGACCGTCGAGGAGATGCGCGAGACGCAGGAGGCGGTCGACGACGGCGTCGCGGCCGTCGAGAACGCCCCGCGACGCCCCTCGACACCATCGTGGAGAACGCCCGCGCGACGAGCGAGGGCGTCGACGAGATAAGTCGGACGACCGACGATCAGGCCTCCTCGACCGAGGAGGTGGCCTCGATGATGGACCGCGTGACCGAGATCAGCGACGACACCGCTCGGCGGGCGGAGTCCGTCGCCGCGGCCGCCGAAGAGCAGACCGCCTCGCTGAGCGAAGTCTCCGACGGAACCGACGAACTCGCCTCGCAGGCCGAGCGACTGATGGTCGTGGTCTCGTCGTTCGAGGTGGACGCGGCGCAGTCCGGCGTGGACCTCGCTGTCGACCACGGGGGCACCGCGGAGGCGGAGAGTGCGGCCGCCGAGCAGTCGGGCACCGAACCCCCGGCGCCGAGGGGGAGGAGCCGTCACCCGAGCAGTGACGGTCGACTGACCGGTCGTCAAAATGGTCTTTGCTCGTTTTGTTCTCTTTTCCGTGCCGGTCGAATAGCGCCGAGTGGCGGGGTCGAACGGCCGGTATCTCGGCGGCGAGCGGTCACTCCCGCGCGGGGTCCGACGGGATGGTGACGGAAAGCACCCAGTCGTCCGGCGTCCGGCGTTCGACCGAGAGGTCCTCGAACGCGTCCGGTTCGCAGTCGAGGAGGGCCGCGAGGTACTCCCTGATGGGCGAGGGGTCCCGGTCGCTGACGAGGGAGAACGTCGCACCGGACTGGAGCGTCGCGAGGTGGTCGGCGACGCGTTCTCGCCGTCGCTCCGGCGGGTCGCCCCGGATGTCCAGCGCGTCGTCCGGCGCGTCGACGGCCCACGCCGTCGCCGCCGCCGTCCCGACTGCGTCGGCGAGTTCGCGCATGGACTCGTGCGGTGCGCCCGGAACCGGCGTCTCCTGTAGAGCGGGCGTGAACGGGAGGTCGGCCAGAAGCGGCGCCGACAGCGTCTCCGTCGGCGACCCGTCGGGGAACAGGTCGTGGCTGTCGCCGCAGGAGGGGCAGGCGAACGACCCCATGTTGACGACCACGCCGAGGACGGGGACGTCGTTGTCGCGGAACAGTTCGACGCTGCGGGCGGTGTCCTCCAGACTCGCCGGGAACGGCGTGGTGACGACGACGACGCCGTCCACCGGCACCTCCTGCAACGTCGTCAGCACCACGTCGCCGGTGCCCGGCGGGAGGTCCACCACCAGCGTGTCGTCGGCGTTCCACGCGGTGTCCTCGTACAGTTCCGTCAGCGCGTCGTGCGCCATCGCCCCGCGCCACGCGAGGGGCGCGCCGGACTCCATCAGGCCGACGCTCATCACGTCCAGGTCGGCGTCGTCGCCCGACGCGACGACCGGGAGGGGACTGCCGTCGTCGGCGGAGCGGACGGGGCCGTCAACGTCCAACAGCGTCGGGACGTTCGGGCCGTGGATGTCGGCGTCGAACAGGCCCGTCGACCGGTCGGCCGCCAGTCCGCAGGCGAGTCCGGTCGCGACGGTCGACTTGCCGACGCCCCCCTTCGCACTCGCGACGGCGACGACGGTGTCGAAGCCGTGGACGCCTGTCGTCCGGTCCTCAGCGGACGGGGCGACGGGTTCGACGTGGACGCTCTCGCGCCCGGCACGTCGCGGACGGCCCGCATCATGGCGCGCATCACGCCCTTCGCGTTCGCGTCGTCGAACTCGGCCACCGCCGCGCCGACGGTCACGGCGTCGTCCTCGACGGCGATGGACTCGACCAGTCCGGCCTCGAACACGGTCACGTCCGCGTCGGGGTCTCTGACGGTCCGCAGGGCGACTTCGACGCGGTCTTCGAGCGAGTCGTCTCCGCCGCCCGTCTCCGGCGTCTCGGGCGGCCGGCGGTCTTCGGTCGCCGCCTCGATGCCGTCGGGTGTCGTGCTGTCGGGTGTCGTGCTGTCGTCGGCTCTCGTGCTGTCGTCGGTCATTGTCAGAGGTCGGGCGTTCGGTTCAGGTCGTCTTCGCCCGGGAGCGTCCGGTCGCTCTCGTCCAGCGCGCCGCTGAACTGTCGGCGGAAGCTCCCGGCGTCCACGTCGCGAGCGCGGACCGCAGTCTCGCGGACGATGCTGCTCTCGTCTTCGGCGGCGAGTCGTTCGAGTTCGGCGTGTGCCCGGTCGGCGTCGATTCCACCGAGCAGGTGGGCGGCCCACTCGCGGACCCGTTCGCTGGGGTCGTCGGTCAGTTCCAGCAGGTCCGAGAGCGCGTCCTCGCCGCGGCGTTTGAACGTCGAGATGGCCGCGTTCCGGCGGACCGCGTGGTGGTCGTCTCCGAGTGCGTCGGCGATTCGGTCGGCGTGCGCGCACCGGTCCAGTCGGTCGAGTGCGACGACGGCCTCCGCGCGGACCCACGGGTTCTCGTCGTCCGCGGACGCGCGAGCCGTCTCCTCGGCCGCCGCCCCGCCGAGTTTGGCGAGCGATTCGACCGCGAACTGCCGCACGTCGGCGTCGGCGTCGGTCGCCGCCGCGAGCACCGGGTTGTCGCGAACCCGGAGGTCACGGCGGAACCAGACGAGTGCCGTCTCGGTCATCGCTCCGAGTACGGACGGCGCGCTATTGAACGGACGGGACGTTCCGACCGGTCAGTCGTCGCCGGGGGCGTCGACGTTCGGTCCGTCGGCCCCCCCGCGAGCGGAGGCGGTGGAGGAGCGAACTCCGCTGGTCGACTATCTGATACGTCGCGGAGGCGACGACGAGAAGCAGGAACGCGGCGCCGAGGAACGTCGGGTCGACCACCGACAGCGTGGGCACGCCGATGCCGGACCCGACCAGCGAGAGCAGTCCCAACAGTCCGAGTCCGAGGTAGTACTCGGCCCACGAGATGCCGTACTTCGGGACGACTTCCATGTAGACGGCCACCTCGTGGGCGGCGTCCGCGAGGGCGACGGTCTTCTCGTCGCTGTCGTAGGTGACGATGCCGAGTTCGTCGAGTTTCGGCAGGTGCGTCTGGTGAAGGGAGACGTAGACGCTCTGGCGGACGTTCCGCGGCGGCGGCGTCTCGCCGGACTCGACGCTCCCGATGTACTCGGCCAGGTCGCTGACGGCTTCGCTCCCCTCGGACGACCGCAGTCGTTCGAGGACGAGACGGCGTCTGTCGTTTCTGAGGACGTCGTGAATCTCCGACTCCTCGAGTCTGTCTTCGCTCCTGTTTCGGGTCACTCCCACCGACCCGGCCCCTCCCCTGGACATACCTCTGGCTTACCGCCGGAGATACATCAATGTGTCTGTATTCTATAGTATCTGAAAAGTGTGAAGTTACGCGGAGCGAGAACGAGGTGTCACGACAACCACTCCTCCGGCTTGGTGTCGTAGTCCACGTCCGTCGCGCGGATGCGGTCGGCTATCTCCTCGTCCAACTCGTACGTCTCGAACGCCTCGCCGTCGTAGCGGATACGCTTGCCCGTCTCCGTCGGCGTCGGTTCGCGGTTGCGCCGACGCGCGACTTCGACGTCGTGTTCGTCGTACTCCTTGACGATCGTCGCGAGGTTCACCGGCCGGCCCCACAGGTCGTACAGGCGTTCGAGGACGCCGCGCGCCTGCGCGATGTCGAGCATGATGCCGTTGTACTGGTGACCGAGGAGCAACTCGCCGCGGTTGGCGTAGTTGCCGTCGAAGACGACGATGGTGGGTTTGCCGAAGTTCGTGAACTGCAGCAGGAGTTTCTTCTTCACGTCCTCGTAGTCGACGGAGGCGACGCGGTACTCGCCCGTCGCCTGCGTGAACTCGTACGTGAAGTAGTGGTTGCTCTCGACGAACTCCTGCGTGAGGAACGCGTCGATGAACGTCACGTCGTTGTGGCTCTCCCGAATCTCGCGCATCCGGTCCCACCCGGCCGTCCGGTCCACGTCGGCGACGGCCTGTTCGACGGTGTCGTACACCTCGTCGTCGAACATGTACCGCGAGAGGCGTTCGAGTTCCGACCGGCGGATGCGGCCGAGGAAGCCGCGGTTCTGCGGCTTCACCAGCGAGAAGTGTCGCTCGGCGAGTCCCTCGTAGGTGAGCAGTTTCCACGGGTAGGCGTCGACGTCCACGTCCGCGTCCGCGTCTCCCTCGTCGTCGCCGGACAGCACTCTGTCGAGTACCTCCCAGTCGACGCGCGGGTCGTCCGCCGGCAGGGACGCGAGTTCGTCCACCGTGTCCGACCGAATCCGGTCTATCGCCGGGTCGGGCTTCAGGAGTTGCTGCACCGTCTCGAAGTCGACGACGTCGTGGAAGTTGCGCCACGAGACGCCCTTCACGCGGAGCAGTTTGTCCGCGACTTCCCGTCGGTTGGTCGTGTTCTCGATGTACTCCCACAGTTCCTTGCCGAGTTTGTAGGGGTTCAGGCCGGGCGACCCGAGGACGCGCGACTGGTGGTCGGCGTAGGTGACGAACTCGTCGGTGCCCGCGAACCGTTCCTCGCCCATCATGAGCGACTCCCAGTAGGCGGCCCACCCCTCGTTCATCACCTTCGTCATCTTCTGGGCGGCGAAGTAGTACGACTCGGTCCGGAGGATGTCGAGGACGTCCCGTTGCCAGGACTCCATCTCGACGGCCTTGCCCTTCTCCTCGTCGTAGCGCATGCCGTGCGCCTGGACGAACGCCAGCACGTCGCGGCGGGGGGCGTCCAGTTTCGCCGCCTCGGCCTCGGCCTCGGCGAGTTCGTCCAACCACTCCTCGTCGAACACCTGATTGCGGACGTCGTCGGAGATGTTCATGTCGTCCAGTCGCTTCCGCAGGTCCTCGGGTTGGACGCGTTCGCGACCGGTCGCCGCGTCGGTGATGGTGCGGTGCTGGTCGATGTTGTCCTCGATGCAGAGGACGGCGTCGATGAAGCGTTCGACCTCCTCGCGGTCGATGTCCGGGTCGTCCATGTACTTCTGGATGGACTCGCCGTGCCGTTCGAGCATCGCCGCGGCGTCTAAGTCCGTGTCGCCGGCGAACATGCCGAACCACTCGTTGTTGCTGAAGAAGTCGGCGTGCGCCTCGACGTGGGTGATGACCGCCTTCTGGTCGGCCAACGAGTTCGACTCCTGCAGGAAGGCGTGCGAGGGGTTGTCGTTGTTGACGATCTCGAACGCCTTGCCCATGCCGAACTGGTCCTGCTTCTGCTGGCGGTCGTACGTCATCCCCCACCGCCAGTGCGGGTACCGTCGCTGGAACCCGCCGTAGGCGATGAGCTGGTTCATCTCGTCGTAGTCGACCACCCAGTAGTTCACCGGGTACGGTTCCAACCCGAGTTTGCGGGCGAGGTTGCCCGCCTCGCGGACGGGTTCCTCCAGTTCTCCGGCGACTTTCTGTGCGGTGTGTCTGAAGCGTCTCATTCTCCTGCCTCCGTGCTGAGGATGTCGTAGATGGCGTCTATCACGTCTTCCGGCGAGGAGACGTACGCGACGACGACGTTGCCCTGGTCTTCGAGCGACCGTTCGACTTCCTCTGCGTGCGTCGCGTTGATGGCCGTCCCGCCGGGTTGCGTCTCCACGTACGCGTGGAGGTTCGCCGGAATCTCGCGCATCAGGGGGACGACGTTCTCCGTCGTGTCGTTCGAGGAGTTCTCCGAGTCGCCGGCGGCGAACACGTAGCGATTCCACTCGGACCAGGGGTACTGCTCTTCGAGTACCTCCTTCGCGAGTTCGTACGCGCTGGAGATACGGGTGCCACCGCCCGAACGGATGCCGAAGAACTCGTCGCGTTCGACCTGCCAGGCGTCGGCGTCGTGGGCGATGTAGACGAACTCGGCGTTGTCGTACTTGCCCGTGAGGTACCAGTCCAGCGGCGTGAACGTCCGCTCGACCAGTTCCCGCTTCTTCTCGCGCATCGACCCCGACACGTCGCGGATGTTCACCACGACGACGTTCTTCTCCTTCTCCTCGATTATCTCGGGGTGACGGTAGCGCTCGTCGTCGCGGCGGAACGGGATGTCGCGCAGGCCGTCGCGCTGGATTCGCTGGAGCGTCGTCGAGCGCTCGACGTTCTCCTCCATCTCCTCGAAGGAGGACCACGTCCCGCGTTCCTCGTCGGGGATGTCCGTCCACTCGTCCTCTATCCACGCCAGCGAGACGAGGATGTTCTTGTCGCGGCACCACTGGTAGACGGACTGCTCGTCCTCGCCGGCGACTTTCATCGCCTCGCGGACGAAGTCGTCGTCGAAGTCCATCGCCAGTTTGCGCTTCAACCCCTCCTTGAACAGGTGTTCGAAGTCGAGGGTGCTGTGCGGCCCGGTCCGCGTGATGTCGGTGAAGTCGCCCTCTATCTCCTCGATCACCTCCTTCCCCTTCGGTTCGAGGTCCAGGCCGAGTTCCTCGTCGAGTTCCTGCGCGAACTCCTCGGGGTCCATCTCGTAGTACTCGTGGTCGGCTCCCTCCTCGCCCGGGTCGCCGTCCTCGTCGCCGTCGCCGTCGGCGGGTTGGGGCTGGCCGACGGGTTGGCCCACGTCGGGCGTCCCGCCCTGTCCCTGTCCGACACCGCCCTTGTCGAGTTGGTCGTACTCGAACTTCGGCAGGTCGACGACTTTGATGGGTATCTTGATGCTGTTCGGCCCGGACCCCCCGAGGTCACCGTAGCTGATGAACTCCTTGAGGTCCTCGCGCCGGTCTTCGCCGATTTCGCGGAACCGTTCGACGTCCTCTCTCAGTCCCATCGGTGGCGCACCTCGTTCATGACCGCTCGACTGGTGAGTTCGGCGGACGCGGGGGCTGTACCCGTTTGCTACCATGTCGTGCTATCGTTCGTTCTTTCACGCGTTCTGTC
>NZ_WPCD01000239.1:0-5088 GCF_009741955.1 Halogeometricum sp. CBA1124
GAACGCGAGGCGGACGACTTCAAACTCGTCCGCGGGTTCGCCGCCCTCCTCGACAGGGAGGCGACGTTCGAGGTGTCGGCCCCCCTCCCGCCCGTCCGGGTCCGCCGGGCGACGTTCGAGGAGGCGGAGGCCGCCGGGGTGCCGACGACGGAAGCGGCGCGAACGGCCGTCGTCGAACGCGTCGCGGACCGCCTCGGAACCGACTCGGCGGCCGTCGAGCGGTCGCTGTACGCCGACCGGGAGGTCAACGAGGTGCTGACGGAGTTCGACGCGCGGTGGTCGCCCGACTCGCTCCTGACGCAGTACGACCTCTCGCTCGCGCAGACGGCGCTGTTCGACGCCACCGAGGTCCGGGTCCGCAGTTCCGACCCGAAGCGACTCGTCTCGGCGGTCAAGCGCCTCGGCCTGATGTACGAGATTCGCCGCGACGGCGAGACGCGCGAACTCGTCGTCACCGGCCCCGACGCGCTGTTCCGTCGGACGCGTCGCTACGGGACGGCGTTCGCGCGTCTGCTCCGGACCGTCGCCGCGACGGCCGAGTGGCGGTTGACGGCGACCATCGACGACCGGGGCACCGAACGCGAACTGACGCTCTCGGACGCCGACGTGTCGGTGCCGGACGTCGAACCGGTGACCGAACCCACGTACGACAGCGGGGTGGAGGCCGACTTCGCCGCGCGGTTCGAGGGGCTGGACCTCGACTGGGACCTCGTGCGAGAACCCGAACCGCTCGCGGCGGGCGCGCGGGCGATGATTCCCGACTTCGCGTTCGTCTACCGTCCCGGCGGGTCCGACGACGGGGGAGACGGAGGCGACGGGACCGTCGCGGACGACGACGGCGACGAATCTCCCTTCCGCGTCTTCTTCGAGATAATGGGCTTCTGGACGCCCGAGTACGTCGAGAAGAAACTCGACCAGTTCGCCACCGTCGACGACGACGTCGAACTCGTCGTCGCCGTCGACGAGTCGCTGGCAGTCGCGGAGGACGTGGCCGAACTCGACCACCGCGTCGTCACTTACTCGGGGTCCGTCCGGGTGAAGGACGTGGTGGACGTCCTCCGCGCCTACGAGGCGGAGTTGGTCGCGGCGGCGGCCGCGGCGTTGCCGGCCGAACTCTCCCCGGACGCCGACGCGGTGTCGCTCTCGGCCCTCGCCGACTCGTACGGCGTGAGCGAGGACGCCCTCGACGCGGTGTCGTTCCCCGACCACGAACTCGTCGGACGGACGCTCGTCCGGCCCGCGGTGCTGGACGCCCTCGCCGACGAACTCGACGCCGGCACGTCGCTGTCGGACGCCGAGGAACTGCTGACGGCGCGTGGACTCACGGACGCCTCCGCGGTCCTCTCCCGCCTCGGCTATCGCGTCGAGTGGGAGGGACTGGGCGGCGGCACGCTCAGACGGAAGGAGTGAGTCCGGACACCGCGGCGGGGAGCGCTCGACGCCGTCGCACGCTCTCCACCGTCTCGGGGACCGCTTCTCCCTCTCTCGACGTGCCTCTCCCTGTCTCACCTGTATTCATACCGCCTGGAGTCGTACCCGTTCCCATGGTCGTCATCGCCGAGTTTACTATCGACTCCGACGAGTTCATCCTCGGACAGGTTCTCGCTCGCCACCCGGGGACCCACGTCGAGATGGAGCGTATCGTCCCCGCGTCGGGCCGGGTCATGCCGTACATCTGGATGCACGGCCCGGATTTCGGGGCGTTCGAGGAGTCGGTTCGCTCCAGCGACTACGTCCGCCAACTCAAGGCGCTCGACGTCGTCGGCGACAGAGCGCTCTACCGCGTCGAGTGGGAGGCCGACATCGAGAGTCTCCTCTACGGGATGGCGGAGACGGACGCGACGATTCTCGAAGCCCGCGGCGACGAGAGCTGGTTCTTCCGCATCCGGTTCGACGACCACTCCGGACTGACGGCGTTCCACAACTTCTGTTCGGAGAACGACATCACGTTCACGCTCAACCGGGTGTACACGCTGGCCGACGAGCAACCGGACGGGTACGCGTTCGAACTGACCGACGCCCAGCGGAGCGCACTCGTCACCGCCGTCGAGGGAGGATACTTCGAGGTTCCGCGGCGGACGACGCTCACCGACATCGGCGAGAAACTGGGCATCTCCGAACAGTCCGCCTCGGAGAACGTCCGCCGCGGCGCGAACAGTGTACTGACCAAGGTGTTGCTTCCACGCTCGGCCGATGACTTCAAATAGGTGACGTATATTACGGCCTCTCCCTCTTTAATCGCCTGAAATAACAGGGAGTGGGTATTACTGAAATCTTTCCCATTCGTACGTGTATGAGCAGGGAGAGCGAAGTTCAGTGGGACACGATTCTCGGGACGCTGGCGCACGAACAGCGACGACGCGTCTACCGGCGCGTCGTGGAAACGGACGGACCGACGTCGCTCGACGAACTCGCCCGGTATCTGGCGAGTGGACGGGACGCCGACGCCGCCGAACTGGCGCGCACCCGGACGCGACTCCACCACGTCCACCTCCCCAAGTTGGCCGACGCGGACCTCGTCTCGTGGGACGGTGGCGACCGTATCTCTCAGGGTTCCTTCTCTGACCATATCTCTCCGGACGTCGCGTCTCCGCCCTCGACCGTTCGCGCCGGAAGCCTGGGAGGAGCGGATGACTGACCTCGTCGATGGAGATAGAACGCACCTCCGGGGGCGCGGTCCACTCGCCGAACGACGGTGAGACGGACGAGAGCGTCACGTCTCGACTGCTGCACTGCGTGGCGGCGCTCAGAGGCGTCACCGTAGTCGACCTGCCACCGTTGGGACGGACGGTGGACCCCGAAGCCCTCGACGCACTGTTCCCGCCGAGCGGAGACGGCGCGTGTTCGCTCAGCCTGTGGTTCGCCGAGACGCGGGTGACGGTCGACGAGAACGGCGACGTGTGGGCGAACCTGCCGGAAGAAGAGGGCTGAGGTCCGGCCGGCGGCTACGAGAGGTGGGCGACCGTCCGGTCAGGAGAGGTCCTCTTGCCGCCCCTTCGGCACCGTCGAGCGCAGTTCGCCGTGGAGGTAGAGGCCGACGCCGATGGGCTCCGTCGCGCCCGCGAACTCGTGGGCGGCGACGAGGTAGCCCCAGTCGCCGTCCCACCGTTCGAGTTCCTGGTCCTCGCCGCGCACGAACCGCTCGGCCTCCTCGTCGTCGAGGACGACGACGTTCTCGGTCGCCTCGCCGCAGAACCGCTGGACGGCGTTCGTCGAGGGTTTCCAGTGTTCCTGACGCGCGCGGAGGATTCGCAGGCCGAGGCCCTCGACGGGCGAGGGCGAGGGGACGTCCGCCGCGAACGCCCATATCTTCCCGTTGCCCTTCTCCCAGAACGTGTGTCCGTCCCACGTCTCCGGGGGGACGCCGTACCGTTGCTCCCACCACTCGACGACTTCCTCGCGGGTGGGTCGCCCGGCGACGACGCGCTCGGCGGCCGTCGCGGGGAGGCGGTCGAAGCGCTGGCCGTCGTTCTCGGGCGTCTGGTCCGTCGTCTCCGCGCCGACTTCGTCCTCGCCGCTCCGTTCGTCGCTCATGCCGTCACCTCCAGTTTCGCGCAGAAGAACCCGCCCGTGTCGTTGTGGTGCGGGTAGACGCGGTGGGCGAGTTCGACCGACGGGTCGTACTCGTCGTCCTCCCACTCGGTCACGCCGGGGGCCGTCTCGAACCCGTCGGGGGCGTCCCACTCGACGAGTTCGCAGTCCTCCTCGCCGAGGACGTGGTCCAGAACCGCCTCGTTCTCCTCGGGCGCGAACGTGCACGTCGAGTAGACGACGGTGCCGCCGGGACGGGTCGCCTGCACGGCGCGGCGCAGGATGCCCTTCTGGATGCCCGCGACGCTGTGGACGTGGTTCATCGTCCACCGGTCGAGGGCGTCGGGGTTCTTCCGAATCGTCCCCTCGCAGGAGCAGGGGGCGTCCACGAGGGCCCGGTCGAAGGCGTCGACGGCGGCGGGGTCATCCGTCCCCTCGCCGAACGGCTTCAGCGAGTAGTTCCGCGCGTCCTGATTCGTCACGACGAGGTTGCTCACGCCGAGGCGTTCGGCGTTGTGCCGAAGCGCCGACAGGCGGCCGAGGTTGTTGTCGTTGCCGACGAGGACGCCGGTGTCGTCCATCAGGTCGGCAAGTTGCGTCGTCTTGCTCCCCGGGGCGGCGCAAGCGTCCCAGACCACGTCGCCCGGGTCGGGGTCGAGTGCGAGTGCCGGGAGGGCGGACACCTCCTCCTGCCCGTGGAGCCAGCCGTGGAAGTAGGGCCACGTCGTCCCGGGGCCGCGTTCGTCGAGTTTCAGCACGCCGGGGTGCCAGTCGGTGACCTCGTAGCCGACGTCTTCGGCGTCGAGTGCCGTACGCGCGCGGTCCACCGTCGTCTTGATGGTGTTGACGCGGACGACCGAGGGGAGCGACCGGTCGCAGGCCGCGAAGAACGCCTCCTCGTCGTCCACGAGCGGCGCGTACCGCTCTAAGGGGTTCATTACCCACCCGTACCGGAGGGGGGCGCTTGTGGGTTTCGGACCGCGCGTCCCGCCGGTGACTCCGGCCGGCGTGGGGTTCGGCGTTCGAGACGCCGCCCCACCGCGGTTTTACGTCAGGCGCGCGCCAAGCCCCGACCATGGCCAAGATAGACGTCCTCGACGATAGCGTGTCGCTCACCGAACCGACGATGGTCGAAGGGTTGCCGGGCGTCGGTCTGGTCGGCAAAATAGCCGCCGACCACCTCGTGGAGGCGTTCGACATGGTGCACTACGCGAACGTTTACTGTCAGGGCGTCCCCAAGGTCGCCGTCTACCACGAGGACGACCCGTCGCTCTCGACGCCCGTCCGCATCTACGCCGACGAGGAGCACGACATGCTCGTCCTGCAGGCCGACGTGCCCATCGCGCCGGGGGCGGCGACGGAACTGGCCACCTGCCTCTCCGACTGGTTCGACGAGATGCGAGTCACCCCGCTGTTCCTCTCGGGCCTCCCGACGGAGAAGACGGACGAGGTGCCGGGAGTGGGAGCAGTCACGTCCTCGCGACCACGTCTCCTTCGCGGCGCGAGTTCCGCGACGACGCGCACTCAGACAGACCGACTTCCAGTACGCACCTTCGA
>NZ_WPCD01000115.1:0-11589 GCF_009741955.1 Halogeometricum sp. CBA1124
CCCTCGGCGGCGGCCGCGGCGGCCGCGGCCTCCCTGTCGCGGAGGTGCGCGGCGACGGCGGCGGCGATGGCCGCCGCCTCGTCCTCGTCGGCCGTCTCCGGGATGGTGAGGCTCGCCTCCTCGACGCGGCTCATATCGGGATGTTCCCGTGCTTCTTGTCGGGCAGGGACTTGCGCTTCGACCGGAGCATCTCCAGGTCCTCGACGAGTCGCGCGCGCGTCTCCGTCGGTTCGAGGACGTCGTCCACGAACCCCCTGTCCGCGGCCGTGTACGGGTTGGCGAACTCCTCGCGGTACTCCTCGATGAGTTCGTCGCGGCGCGCCTCGGGGTCCTCGGCGGCGTCCAACTCGTCGCTGTAGAGGATGTTCACCGCGCCCTGCGGGCCCATCACCGCGATTTCGGCCGTCGGCCACGCGTAGTTCACGTCCGCGCCGAGGTGCTTCGACGCCATCACGTCGTACGCGCCGCCGTAGGCCTTCCGCGTGATGACCGTCAGGAGGGGCACCGTCGCCTCCGAGTAGGCGTACAGCAGTTTCGCGCCGTGGCGGATGATGCCCTCGTGTTCCTGGTCGGTGCCCGGCAGGAACCCCGGCACGTCCACGAACGTCACGATGGGGACGTTGAACGCGTCGCAGAAGCGGACGAAGCGGGCCGCCTTCTCCGAGGCTTCGATGTCGAGGGTGCCGGCGTTGACGCGCGGTTGGTTGGCGACGACGCCGACGGAGTGGCCGTCGAGGCGGCCGAACCCGACGACGATGTTCTTCGCGAAGTCCTCGTGGACGCCGAAGAACGACCCCTCGTCGAGGACGCCGTCGATGACGTCGTGGGCGTCGTACGGCTTCCGGGGTTCGTCCGGAACGACGGTTTCCAGCGACTCGTCGGCGCGTTCGGGGTCGTCCCACGGTTCGACGCGCGGCGGGTCCTCGACGTTGTTCGGCGGGAGGTACGACAGCAACAGTCGAATCTGGTCGAGGGCCTCCTCCTCGGAGTCGCACGCGAAGTGTGCCACGCCGGAGGTGGAGGCGTGCGTCTGCGCCCCGCCGAGTTCCTCGAACGTCACCTCCTCGCCGGTGACTGTCTTGATGACGTCCGGGCCGGTGATGAACATGTGGCTGGTGTCCTTCACCATGAACGTGAAGTCCGTGATGGCGGGGGAGTAGACGGCCCCGCCGGCGCACGGCCCCATGATGGCGGAAATCTGCGGGACGACGCCCGAGGCTTCGGTGTTCCGCCTGAATATCTCGCCGAACCCGCCCAGCGACTGGACGCCCTCCTGGATGCGGGCGCCCGCGGAGTCGTTCAGGCCCACGATGGGCGCGCCGACTTCGACGGCTTTGTCCATCACCTTCGACACCTTCTCGGCGAACACCTCGCCCAGCGACCCGCCGAAGACTGTGAAGTCGTGGGCGAAGACGAACGTCTTGCGGCCGTCGACTTCGCCGTAGCCGGTGACGACGCCGTCGCCCGGCAACTGCTTCTCCTCCATCCCGAACTTGTGGTTCCGGTGGGTCCGGAACTGGTCGAACTCGTTGAACGTCCCGTCGTCGAGGAAGTAGTCGATGCGCTCTCTGGCGGTCATCTTCCCCTTCTCGTGCTGGGACTCGATGCGCTCTTCGCCGCCGCCTTTCAGCGCACGCTCGCGTTTCTCGCGGAGTTCCTCGATGCGGTCCTCCATCGTCACGATAGACCACCTGCAGTCATTGTCACGAACGTCCGTACGGGGTGCAAAAGTGTTTCCGCAATACGGCAAGACAGGGTTCGACGTTCGTCGTACGCACCGTCGGGGCCGGTGCGCCCCGTTCTCGCCGCCGCGAACGTCCGCCATCACGCTTAGGCGACGGCCGCCGGTAGCACCGGGCATGGCTCCCGACGACGCCGACACCCGCGAGTCGGACGTGACCGACCGCTCGGAACACGGCGACGGCGACCTGACGAGTCACCCCGCGCCGAAGGATGACCCGACGGACGACGAGCGTCCCGACGCCGCGGGCGAAGGCGGCGAGGGCGGCGGCGAACTCCCGCCGGTCCTCGACGTGCGCGACTCGCTGGACCGCATCGGACGCGACGCGGACGCGGACGTGTCGGACGAACTCGAACGGACGCGAGCCCTCCTCGACCAGTACGAGGCGAGAGACGGCGAGACGTCGCGCGCGTCGCTGGTGGACGATTTGGACGGACTGGTCGCCGCGATGCGCGAACGCCTCTCGGGCGACGCCGACCGGTACGCGGAGGGCATCGAGAACCGCCTGCAGACGTACCGCGACTCGCGGGGCGACGCCTCCGAGACGCTCACCGTCTCCGGCCCCGAACTGCGCGACGGCGACGGCGAACGCGTCGCCTCCGTCGGCCGGTACGACGCGGAGACGGCGACGCTCGACGCGACCCTCGTGAACGAGGACGACCCGCGAGACGGCGTCGTTCGCCTCACGCTGTACGACGCGGACCACGACCCGCGGCGGCGCGTCCTCGTCCGCGAGTCCGACCTCGGGACGGACGAACACAGGCAGATCAGCGCGCGCGTCGCGGTCCCCGACGAGGCGGAGTACTACGACGCACGGCGCTGGACGCGGGGGAGACCGGCGGCGCGGCGGACGACGGGGCGTAGCGTCGCCACCGCGCCCGGGCGGACCGATTCTGCGGACGCTCACACCGTGACGAGCGCCGCCCCGACGACGACGAGGAGCGCCCACGACGATGCCGCGCGTCACCCGTTCGAGGTCCGACAGCAGGAAGTACGAGAACACGGTGGTGAACAGCGGTGCCGTGGCGATGAGCGGGTCCACGAGGGCGACGCGCCCCGCGGGCATCGACAGCGCGGTGAACATGGCGAGCAGCGCGCCGGCGGTGAGGCGCCGCTGACGGCGAAGACGAGGTAGGTGCGCGGCGGCGCGGTGAACACGTCGCGACGGCCGCGGGCCACGACGTAAGCGAGCAGTGCGACGAGCGCCGCGAACTCGTTCAGCGCGACGGCCTCCAGCGGCGTCGTCTCGCCGACACCGAGCCCGTAGCGCCGGAGGACGTTGCCGACGGCGAACGAGACGGCGGCGGCGAGGGGGACGAGCAAGTCGCGCGTCTCCCACCCGGCGAGGTCACCGCCCTTCGCCACCGAGAGGGCCGCGAGGCCGCAGACGAGGACGACGACGCCGACGGCGGTGGTGAGTCCGACGGGTTCGCCGAGGAAGCCGACGGCCAAGGCGGTGGCGAACAGGGGGCGGGCGCTGACGACGGCGCTGCTGACGCTGGCGCCGACGCGGGCGTTGCCCGCGAAGATGGCGATGCGACCGAGCGCGGTGCCGAAGACGCCCGCGGCGACGAACACGGCCAGCGTGCCGGCCGAGAGGTCGACGAACGGCACCTCCCCGCGGGCGAGGAGGGCGAGCACGTACAGCACCGTGTCCACGACGATGACGGTCAGCGCCGCCTGGAGCGGTCGGCCGCCGTTCGAGAGCGCGCGTTTCTCGATGACGGGCGTGAAGCCCCACGCCACCGCGGGACCGAGAGAGAGCGCGAAGATGACGGGCGGAACGGCGGGCGCGTCCATACCCTCCGGTCCGCCGGGCGCGACGAAAGCGTGCTGATTCCAGCAGTCGAGGTGGGGGACGGGGCGGAGAGGAGCGGAGTGAACGAAGCGGCGGGGGCCGCGCTCAGACCAGCGACCGCTCGCCGCGGAGGCCGGCGAACGCGGCGACGGCGACGGCGACGGCGGCGACGACGGTGGGCCAGAAGCCGATTTCGCCGTCGACGCCGAACGTGGTCAGGAGCGTGAACACGAGGAAGACGGGGAGGACGACGCCGACGCCGAACAGCCACGGCGTCGCGACGGCCCGGCCGACGGGGCCCGCGCCCTTCCGGAACTCGGTGAGGGCGTCGCGGCCCATCACCCAGCCGACGAAGACGAGACAGACGGTCAGACCGACGGTGAGCAGGATGTCCACGAGGGTGCCGGCGACGAAGCCGAACACGCTCGGTTCGAGCGCGCAGACGGAGCCGGTGACGGCGACGACTCCGCCGACGACGGCGGCGGCGCGGCGGCGCGGCAGTCCGTGTTCGTCGACGAGGAACGAGACGGAGATTTCGAGGATGCTGATGGCCGAGGAGAGCGCCGCGAGGGCGACGACGGCGAAGAAGGCGGTGGCGACGAACGTGCCGGCCGGCAGTTGGGAGAACGCGCCCGCGAGGCCGACGAACAGCGCACCCGCGCCGGTGCCCGTCTCGCCGGGTTCGATGCCGAGCGTGAACAGCAGGGGGAAGACGACGAGTCCGGCGAGGACGCCGACGACGGTGTTCAGCACGGCGACGCTCGCGCCGTCGAACGGCAGCGAGCGGTCCTCGTCGAGGTAGGAGGCGTACGTTATCATCGTCCCGACGCCGAGCGAGAGGGTGAACAGGGCCTGTCCGGCGGCCGGGCCGAGGAGGCCGAAGAAGTTCTCTCGCAGGACGCTGGTGTCGAAGCGGAGGTAGAACGCGTACGCCTCCGCCGCGCCCGCCTGCGTGGACGCCCAGACGCCGAGGCCGACGAGCAGGGCGAAGATGGCGGGCATCATCCACTTCGTGGCGAGTTCGATGCCGCCGCGGATGCCCGCGACGATGATGAGGGCGGTGAGTGCGAGGAAGACGAGGTGGAAGGCGACGGCGTCGAGGCCGGCGGAGGCCGCGCCGAACGACGCGCCGGGGTTCGCGAAGTACGGGACGGTGCCGGTGACGAGTCCGAGGACGCTCTCGCCGAAGTAGCGGAGAATCCACCCGCCGACGACGCTGTAGAAGGAGATGAGGACGAGCGAACTGAAGACGAGGAAGCCGCCCGCGAGCCCCCAGCGGTCGGACCCCGACAGGGACCGGAGCGCGCCCACCGGGTTTCGTTTCGCCCGGCGGCCGACGACGAACATCCCCAGCAGGCCGGGGACGCCGACGAGGAGGACGATGCCCAGATAGACGGCCAAGAACGCGCTACCGCCGTTCTCGGCGGTTATCCACGGGAACCGCCAGATGTTCCCGAGCCCCACCGCGCTCCCGACGGCGGCGAGGATGAATCCCATTCGAGTCGCCCACGTCTCTCGTGTCATTGACTCGCAGTCCCAGTCTCGCGCTAAAAGCACTTTCGGACCGAGGATACATCAAACGGCAAATATGACGGCGATAGCTGCATCTAACCGTCAATATTCGCCGGCGAACGAGAGCGAAATATCACGTTCGTCGAAGAATCGTAGGCAGCGGATTCCGCGGTTCGGACCGGCCGACGGCCGACAGTCGCCGCCGCGAGGCGAGGGCCGACTACCGCCCCGCCCGTCCGTCCCGCGCCTCAGAGCGGCGGGACGATGGCGGGGTCGGCCCCGCCGAACAGCGTCAACAGGCCGAGGGCGAGGGTGAGGACGACGCCGAGGAAGACGACGGTCCGAACCAACCAGAGCCACAGCGACCCGACGCCGTCACCGAAGCCGGTGCCGCGGAGCAGTTCCTCGACGCCCGGCCGGCCGAACACCCAGCCGACGAAGACGAGGATGCCCAGCACCGACGCCGGGAGCAGGAGTTGGTACGCGAGCGTGTCGAACCACGTCAGCCACGCGGTATCCCACGCCGAGGGGAGGCCGAGGGTGAAGATGGCCGAACCGAGGCCGACGGCCACCTGCGGCCGGGAGACGGGGTAGTTGTCGATGGCGTAGGAGACGACGACTTCCAGCAGGCTGATGGCCGACGACAGCGCCGCCACGAGGACGACGAGGAAGAAGACGACGCCGACGACGCGGCCGAACGGGATGTCGGCGAACGCGCTGGCGACGCTGATGAACAGCGCGCCCGCGCCGCCGCTTCCGGGTTCGACGCCCTGCGCGAACAGCAGGGGGATGACGACCAGTCCGGCGAGGATGCCGATGGCCGTGTTGAACACGACGATGGTGGCGCTGTCGCCGAACAGGCTCTCGTCGCCGTCGATGTAGGAGGCGTACGTTATCATCGCGCCCATCCCGAGCGACAGCGAGAAGAACGCCTGACTGACCGCGAAGGGGATGATGGCGGCGAGGGGGCCGCCGAACGTCAGCCACGGGAACGACGGCGTGGTGTCGACGGTGAGTCGGAGTTGGCTCAGGTCGGGCGAGAGGAAGTACGCGTAGCCCGGCGTCGCCCCGGGGAGCGTGAACGCCCAGACGGCGAGGGCGACGAGGATGGCGAGGATGCTCGGCACCATCAGCTTCGTCGCCTTCTCGATGCCGTCCTGGATGCCGAACGCGACGATGCCGACGACGAGAGCCATGAAGACGGCGTGGAGCGCTATCGCCTCGGGGCCGGCCGAGATGGCGCCGAAGTAGCCCTGCGCGTCACCGAAGTACGCGCCGGTGAGGCTCCCGCCGACGTAGCGCAGCACCCAACCGCCGACGACGCTGTAGTACGACAGAATCCAGAACCCGGTCAGGAGTCCGAGGACGCCGACGAACCGCCAGTTCCGGTAGCCGATGCGTTCGAACGCGCCGATTGTGTTGAGGTTGCTCTTGCGGCCGACGACGAACTCCGCGAGCATCGCCGGGAGACCGATTCCGAACACCGCCACGAGGTAGACGACGAGGAACGTCGCTCCGCCGAACTCGGCCGTCTTGAACGGGAACTGCCAGATGTTCCCGAGTCCGACGGCGCTCCCGACGGCGGCGAGGATGAACCCCGCCCGCGTCGCCCACGTCTCTCGTTCGCTCATGTCTGTCTCCCTCTACCAGACGAGAACGTGATAAACAGCACGATAATCGGGCGAAACTCCGAGAGAAATTAGATATCTTATCGTGATATACATATAGCCATGAAACGTTCGTAGTTTTCTATCGGTGCGCCGAAATGTGCGTGAGTGTCTCTCGCTCTCTCTGCCCCTTGGAACGAATCACCGGCCCGCGGTCGGGTCCGTCGCCGGGAGTCGGACGGTTCCGCCGGTAGCGTCCGTATCGACGCCAGAAGTCGGTCGGGTCCGCCGGCAGAGACGGGTGGGGTTCCGTCGGTGCCGGCCGGTCAGGCCTCGCCGTAGACGGGGACGGCCGCGCCGGAGGTGACGCCCGTCGCGTCCGAGCAGAGGACCACCACGGTCCGCGCTATCTCCGCGGGGTCGACCCACGCGTCGTGGTCGGCGTCGGGCATCATCTCGCGGTTCATCGGCGTGTCGATGACGCTGGGCATCACCGCGTTCGCGCGGACGGTGCCGAGGTTCTCCTCGGCGATGGTCTCGGTGAGGAGGCGGACGCCCGCCTTCGACGCCCGGTAGGGCCCGTCGCCCTCGCCGCCTTCCAGTGAGGACCGCGCGGAGACGCTGACGATTGCGCCCTCGGCCTCCCGCAGGTGCGGGAGGGCGTGTTTCGAGGCCAGAAACATCGTCTTCAGGTTCACGTCGAACAGGAAGTCGAACGTGTCGGCGTCCGTCTCGTGTATCGGGTCGCTGCCGCGCCACGTCCCCGCGACGTTCGCGAGGAAGTCGACGCCGCCGTGGTCTTCGACGACGGACTCGACGACGCGCGAGACGTCCTCCTCGTCGGTGAAGTCGCCGTGGTAGAACTCGACGCCGTCGCCCGCGTCGAGCAGTGAGTCCTCGTCGTCCGGTTCCACCACGTCCGCCGCGGCCACCGTCGCCCCGGCGTCGCGGAACGCCGTCACGACGGCGCTTCCGAGGGCACCGCAGGCTCCGGTCACGAGGGCGACGCGTCCGTCGAAGTCGAACTCGACATCCATGTGTGTCAGTTGGTGTCGAGGAACATAATCACCCCGGCGAGCGGTCGGGTCGTCGCGTCCGGTGGGGCCTCAGGGAGAGAGGACCAACTTCCCGACGAAACTGTCGTGGAGGACGGAGCGCTGGGCCTCGTCCGCGTTTTCGAGGCTGTACGTCTCGTGGAGGACGGGGGCGACGTCGCCGCGGAGCAACAGGTCGGCGAGGCGCGCGAGGACGGCGCTCTGGTCGCGGGTGTTGAACATCGACATGAACTGGTAGCGCAGTTCCTTGCTCTTGGTGACGCCGATGTCGTCGAAGCCCCCTTCGGCGGTGTCATTGCCGACGCCGACGATGCGGGCGCCGTCGGCCGCGACGTTCGCGTTCAACTGCAGGTAGCGGTCCATGTGGGTGTCGAGAATCACGTCCGGCGCACCCTCCTCCGAGAGGATGCGTTCGAGGTCGTCGCGGCGGTAGTCGAAGACGGCGTCCGCGCCGAGTTCTTCGAGTGCCTCGTGGTGGTCGGGCGACGCCGTGGCGACGACGCGCGCGCCCATCGTCTCCGCGAGTTGAATCGCGACGTGACCGACGCCGCCGCTTCCGCCGTGAATCAGGACCGTCTCGCCGGGTTCGACGTCCGCGTGGTGGACGAGCGCCTGCCACGCCGTCGTGCCGACGAGTGCGAGGGCCGCCGCGTCGGCCAGCGCCACGTCCTCGGGGAGGTGCGCGAGCATCTCGACGGGCGCGACCACCTGTTCGGCGTACGTCCCCGACCGACCGTTGCCGAGGCCGGTGCCGAACACCCGGTCGCCGAACGCGAACTCCTCGACGCCCTCGCCGACGCTGACGACGGTGCCGGCGAAGTCCGACCCCGGTACGAAGGGGAGGTCGGGCACGGGGTACGCGCCCTCGCGGAAGTACGTGTCCACCGGGTTGACGCCGACGGCACCCGCCTCGACCACCACCTCGCCGTGCCCCGGTTCCGGTTCCTCGATGTCCTCGACTGTCAGTACGTCCGGTCCACCGTGTTCGTGAAACCTGACTGCGCGCATGGCCGGCGGTTCGACGCGGAGATTGATAAAGGAGGGCGAGGCAGACTCACCCGTGCCCGACCGACTCTGCCCCGACTGCGAGGTGGCGATGGCCGAAGCGACCCACGAGACGACGAGCGACGCCGCGAAACTTCGGGTGGACGCCGCCGGCCGGTCGCGCCTCCACGGTCGGTCCGGTTCGAAGGTGCAGGCGTACGTCTGCCCCGAGTGCAGTCTGGTCCGACTGTACGCGGCGGGTTAGCGGACCGTGTACCCGCCGTCGACGACGACGGACGCGCCGGTCACGTACCGGGCGGCGTCGCTGGCGAGGTAGACGACGGTGGGCGCGACGTCTTCCGGCGGCGCGATGTCGTCCATCAGCATCTCGGACATCCACACCTCGTCGATGTCCGGGTCCACGGCGTCGGCCTGGTCGGTGTTGTCGGTGCGGACGTACCCCGGGGCGACGGTGTTCACGCGCACGTCGTGTTCGGCCCACTCGGAGGCCAACTGCCGGGTGAACGACTCGACGCCGCCCTTCGAGGCGTTGTACGACACCTGTCGCTGGGGGTAGTTGGCGACGTACGCGGACATCGAGGAGACGCTGACGATGGCCCCGCCGTCGCCGGCGACCATCGGTGCGCCCGCGTACTTCGAGCAGAGGAACACGCCCGTGAGGTTCGTCGCTATCACCGAGTTCCACTCCGCCAGCGTCATCTCCTCGATGCCCTCGTGGACGACGATGCCCGCGTTGTTCACGAGGACGTCCACGTCGCCGAACTGCGCCAGCGTCGCGTCCACCATCGCCTCCACGGACGCCTCGTCGGCCACGTCCACCGCGACGGCCAGCGTCTCCGCGCCCGTCGACTCGGCTATCTCGGCGGCGGCGACGCGTCCCGACTCCTCGTCCCGGTTGGCGACGACCACGTCCGCGCCCGCCTCCGCGAGTGCCTGCGCGATGGCCCGGCCGATGCCGCGGTTGCCGCCGGTCACGATCGCCGTCTCGCCGTCGAGTCTGAACCTGTCGAGAACTCCCATGTGGGGCGTTCGCAGACTCCCGTCATAAGTCGTCGTGCGACCCGTCCGTTCCCCAACCTTCGTCGCCCGACTCCCACGATTGCCCCATCGCCGACCGCCGACATTCGGTCGGGCCTGATAAAAGTGACCGCCCGATTTTCGAGTCGGCGACTGGACCTCCGTCGATACGTGGTCGGGCGGACTCGTTCCGGACGTGTCCCCGAAACCACCGACGGAACGAACGATACTGCGGACGCTCCGATGGCTCGGACGCGGCCTCGTGTGGCCGGTCTGGAATCGCGACGCCGGTCGATTTCGCGCGCCGGTACGAGCGTTTCTGCCACTCGTCCTGACGTTTCTCGCCCTCGCGGTCGTGCAGACGGCAATCAGAGCACGGTTCGAGCATCCGGTCCGCGAACCGCTCGAACTGCTGGGGCTGTCGGCTATCCTCGTCGCCGGCGTCCTCGTCAGTGCGCGACTGGTCGACCGGCGACCGGTCTCGGAGTACGGCCTCTCGCTCGACCGTCGGTGGTGGAAGTCGTTCGCCGTCGCCGGGGGAGTCGGAACGGCCGTCAACGCCGGAGCGCTCGCCGTCTCGGTCGGCGCCGGCTGGGCGTCCGTCACCGGGTACGTGCAGTCGCCGGGCGTCCTCTCGTTTCTCCCGGCGACGGCGGTGACGTTCGCCCTCGTCGCCGTCGCCGCGAGTTGGGAGGAGTTCGTCTTCCGGGCCGCGATGCTGAAGAACGTCGCGGAGGGGGCGGAGAGCACCCTCGGCCGGGTGCCGGCCGTGGTCGTCGGCGTCCTCCTCAGTTCGCTCGTGTTCGCCGCCCTCCACGGCGGAAAAGTCGACGACCCGACGCAGTACGGCTACTACCTGGAAGCCGGACTGCTGTTCGGTACCGTGTACGTCCTCACGGGCGACCTCTCGTTACCGGTCGGATTCCACGTGTTCTACAACTACACGCAGGGGCTGTTCGGCCTCGGCGTCTCGCAGGCGACGCCCGAACTCGTCGCCCTCGAACTCGTCGGGCCGGCCGCGTGGGTCGGTGAGGAGGGACTCGTCCACGTCGTCTTCGCCGCCGTCGGCGGCGCACTCCTCGTGGCGTACGTCCGCTGGCGAGATGGCCCCCTCCGGGTACGTGACCGTCTGACCCGATGGACTCCGACTACCGCACGCGGAGGGAACTCCGACGACCGCCGAGAACCGTCGGCGGAGTGACCCCGAAACCGGTGTCCTCCGACCGGTTCGGACGCTCGCGTCCAATCGAGGTAGCTTTGCCAAGCTACTTGCGTGAGCGGAGCGTAACACCTGTATGTGTTTTTTCACACCTATCGAGTTCCGGTTCGTTCTCTCCGGACAGGAAGCCGTCCGCCCGGGTGAGCCGTGAACCCGAATCGCGTCGACTCCATCGTCGACCTGACCTACGGGCTGTTGATCGCGATTTCGGTCGGACTCATCGTCGTCGCCGGAAACGTCGTCGGATTGGCGTTCGGGTTCGGGGTGCTGGTCTCCTACGTCCTCCACGTCGTCTGGAAGATGGCTCGTTTCGACCCGAACTGGATGACGACGGCGGTCAAGGAGACGGTGGAGGAGACTGTCAACGAGACGGTGGAGGAGACTGTCAACGAGACGGTGGAGAAGACAGTCGGCGAAACCGTCGAGAAGACCGTCGACGAAAAAGTGGGCGAGACGGTGGAGAAGACAGTCGGTGAAACGGTCGAAGAGACGGTCGGCGAGACAGTCGAAGAGAAAGTGGGCGAAACCGTCGAGAAGACTGTCGGCGAAACGGTGGAGAAGACGGTCGAAGAGAAAGTAGGTGAGACGGTGGAGGAGACGGTCGGCGAGACGGTGGAGAAGACGGTCGACGAGAC
>NZ_WPCD01000100.1:0-12818 GCF_009741955.1 Halogeometricum sp. CBA1124
CGACCTGAACGACTACATGATGGCGAAGGCCGACCGCGTCGTCGAACACGCCGCGGGGATGCACGACGTCGACTTCGACACCAGTCTGTACGGCATGACGACCACGTTCGAGAACGACCAGTCCGTCGTCGAGACGGTGATGGACGCCGCTGAGACCGTCGAGGCCGTGGATCAGGTGTGCGGGCGGAGTCCGTTCGGCGGGAGCGAGGACGCCTCCTTCCTCGTCCGCCGCGTGCAGGAGAACGGCGGCGTCGCCTCCTACGTCGCATCGGCGCGAGCAACCCCGCCGGCCACCACACGGCGTACTTCGACATCGAGGAGGAGTCCCTCGACATCGGCGTCGACGTGATAACGGAGTCGGTCCGGCGGTTGGCCGACGACCTGTAGTTCCGCCGACGGCGGCCTACTTCTCGACGACTTCGAACGGGACGGCGTACCGCGTCCCGTCGTCCCCGCCGGCGACTCGCTTCAGGAACCAGTAGCGACCGGGACCGAGCGGGACGGGTCGCGGCGGCGACCCCTCGCCCAACTCGTCGTCCGTCGCGTCCGGAGTCGGTCGGAGCGTCCACGACGCCGCACCGCCCGGCGTCGCGACGAGCAAGTCGAGCGTCACGTCCTCGCGAGTGACCGCCGCGGTCCACGTCTCGCCGTCGCGACGCCAGACCGACCACGCGTCGCCGCCGACGGTCACCCGTTCGTCGGTCAGGTTCGACAGCGTGAACGTGACCGTCTCGCCCACCGGGACGCGCGCGGGCGAGGCGGACAGCGAGAACGTCTCGTCGGACCGCCGCACGTCCGCGGCGGACGGGGCGGACGGCGGGTCGGCACGCGGGGCGGTCAGACACCCCGCGGCGGCGACTGCGGCGGCGAACGGGAGCGAACGGAGGAGGGCGCGGCGTCGCATACGGACGATTCGAACCGGGGGACAAGTGCTTTCGGCTAGGGGACGAGCACCGACCGGAACCGCACGTCGCCGTTCAGCATCGCCTCGTACGCCGCCTCGGCCTCGTCGAGCGAGAACGTCTCGACGCGCGGCGTCACGTCGCGGAGGGCGCTGAACTCCAGGGTGTCCTCCGAATCCCGCGGCGTGCCCGAGGGCCACCCGCCGACGCTCTGTCGCTCCTGTACGAGGGGTTGGACGTTCACCGAGAGTTCGTCGCCGGGGACGGCGATGGTGAGTAGCGTGCCGTCGACGCCCAGACCGCCCGCGATGGACTCCATCGCGTCGGTGCTCGGCGCGGTGCCGAGAATCACCTTCGCGCCGCCCATCGAGCGCAGTTCCTCGGCGGGGTCCACCGCGCTGGCGTCGAGGAAGTGGTCGGCGCCGAGTTCGTAGGCGAGGTCCTCCTTGTCCGGCGACGTGGAGACGGCCACCGTCTCGAACCCGGCGGCGCGGGCGTACTGGATACCGAGGTGGCCGAGGCCGCCGACCCCCTGCACCGCGACGAGGTCACCGGGGCGGGCGTCGGCGTTCCGAAGCGAGTTGAACGTCGTGATACCGGCACAGAGCAGGGGGGCGGCGTCGACGGCGTCCAGTTCATCGGGGATGCGCGCGAGTGCCTCGTGCGGCGCGGTCATGTACTCGGCGTAGCGCCGTCGTAGGAGATACCCGTCACCGCGCCGTGCTCGCAGGTGATGAAGTCGCCGCGCCGGCAGGCGTCGCAGGTGAAGCAGTGGCCGCCGTGCCAGCCGACACCGACGCGGTCACCTTCCGTCCACTCGGTCACGTCGTCGCCGACGGCGTCGACACGGCCGGCGACTTCGTGGCCGGGGACCCGCGGGTAGTCGATGCCGGGCCACTGGCCCTCCTTCACGAACGCGTCGCTGTGACAGATGCCGCACGCCTCCACCGCGACGCGGACCTCGCCGGGGTCCGGGTCGGGCACGTCTCGGTCGACGACTTCGAACGGCTCGCCGGGTTCGGTGACTTGGACTGCTTTCATCGGGTCGTCGTTGGGGGACGGCGACCGTCAGTGGTTTGGATGGTTCGCTTACCCGTCGCCGAGTGTGACCGTTCCGAGCGGAAGAACTGCGGGCGACGCCGACTGCGCGGCGTCCGGTACGGCGCTACTCGTCGGCCGGCATCGCCACGCCGACGAGCGTCTCGCCCGCGGTGACCGTCGCCTCGCGGCAGACGGAGTAGACGACGCCCGACCGGTCGGCCGTCGCCTCCTGCAACACCTCGTACGTCGTCGGGTCGTAGACGCGCCCGAGGTGGTCGCCCGCGTCCACCTCGCGGCCGAGTTCGGCCTCCGGTCCGGGGTGGAACAGCCCCGACTCGGCCGCTCTGACGCGCCCGAGGTGGTTCCGGGCCGTCGTCTGGTCGGCCGGTATCTCGGGGTCGCCCGGCAGCATCCCCAGTTCCCGGAGGACGTTGAACACGCCGCGGACGCCCGTCTCGATGGCGGGTTCGACCAACTGCTTGTTGTGCGCGAGTTCGGGCGTGATGGAGGGGATGCCCGCCCGGGTGGCGGCGACGCGGAGTTTGCCGCCGAAGTTGCGCTCGGACCACTCGGTGTCGGCGTCGTCGCCGGCGGCCTCCGCGAGCAACATGTCGGTCCCGAACGCCTCCGCGAGGCGGCGGCTCTCGTCGTCGCCGTCGAGGTAGACGGTGTGCGTCAGCATCTCGAGGCTGCCGGTGTGCAGGTCGACGATGTAGTCGGCGTCGCCCGCGTACTCCCAGAGGGCGGCCGCCATCCGTTCGTGCAGCGACCCCTCCTCGTCGCCCGGCCAGACGCGGTTCATGTTCGAGTTGACCGAGTCGAGCGCTTCGGGCGTCGTGTAGGAGACGCGGTCGAACGTCAGTGGGTCGGCGACGGGCACGGCGACCAGCGTCCCCGATAAGTCGTCGGCGTCGAGTCGTTCGTGGACGCGGCGGAGCGTCTCCGTCCCGTTTATCTCGCGGCCGTGCTGAGCGGCCTGAACGTACACGGTCGGGCCGTCTCCGTCGTCGGCGTGCGTCTGACTGCCGGCCGTACCTCGCTCGGCGGCGTCGCCGTACGTGTGGACCGTCGTCTCGACTTCGACGCCCGACGGGAGGCGGGCGAGCGTGAGCGTCTCTGCGGTGTGCATACCCCTCGTTTCGGAACGACGCGGTTAGTAGCTACGGACGGGGGAAAGCGACGCCGCGGCCGTCGGTCACCGCTGGCTGTCGCGCAGGACGAACGGGCCGATAGAGAGCGTGCGCTTGGCCACGGTGGCGATGCGGAGCACGTACGACAGCAAGAGCAGGAACGGCAGGAGCGAGACGGTGAGCGCGAGCATCGTCACCCAGACGACGTTGTTCACGCCGGCTATCGACCCCGTGAACGTCGCGGCGTCGACGAACGCCAGCATCGACAGCGACACCAAGAGCGCGGGGACGGCGGCGTAGGCGACGAGTTGGGAGAGGCTGGTGAGCGCCCACTGGAAGTAGAGCGTCTTGATGTGTTCGCGGGCCGGCCCGAACATCACCAGCGCGTCCCGCAGGTCGTTCAGCGCCGCGCTCGTCGGGTCGTCGATGGCGTCGGCGTGACGGGCCAGAAGTCGGTCCACCTCGAACACCTTGCGTCCGTAGTTGAAGTCCAGCGCCGCCGAGAGGAGGTCGTACGTCCCGAACTGCGCGCCGTGGAGTCTGTCGAGGACGACGTCCGCGTTCTCCGAGAGGCTGTCGCAGAAGCTCGACAGTTCCTCGCTGGCGTCCTCGTCGTCTATCTTCGCGGTGGCGTCCGCGACGTTCGCCGCCTCCACCTGCGCGGCGGCGACGAGCGACGACAGGAGCGCCGAGGGGTCCGCGGGGGCGGCGTCGAGGCCGGTGAGTTCGCGGATGTACTCGCGGGTGTCCATCGCGCCGCTCATCCGCGCGCGCTGGTCGTCGAACGGCCCCAACTCCTGCGAGATGACCACCTGCGTGATGGTGACGACGAGGGTGACGCCGGTGATGGTGGCGCTGGCCATCGTCGAGAACATCGTGTCCAGCACGTCGCCGTCCGCCACGGTGGACAGGAACGGCGGGTCCAGCGCGATGCCCGTGACGACGAGGAGGACGAAGAACGTCCCGGCGAGGACGCCCGTCGCCACGAGGCGGTTCGCGTCGAGCAGAATCCACAGCTTCAGCCGCGACTCCCCGGCGCGTTCGCGCATCGTGTTCGCCGTCGCGACGGCGGCGTCGTCGTCCGCGCTCGGGTCGTACGTGCGGTCGATTATCTCGCGTCCGTCCTCCGCGTCAGCCATGACTCTCCGTGTCGGCAACCGACTTCGGGCGCTTGAGGACGAGGTACTTCGTGCCGCCGTCGGTGTAGTCGACGCCGCAGACGAGTTCCCAGCCCTCCTCGCCGAGTTCGTTCAGCGCCGCCTGCGGGTCTTCGGCCTCCGCCCGGGCCGACCCCCGCGGCGGACGGAGCGTCCGATACTCCCACCGCGTCGTCTCACCTGTCATGGGCGACTCTCCGGTAGGCGGCGATATGTGAGTACCGGCCGCCGAGCGGGGCGACTCACCAACGTTTTTGACCCCGCACCCCCTCGGAAGGGTATGAGCAACCCGACTGCGACGCTGCACACCAACCGGGGCGACATCGTCGTCGAACTGTTCGAAGAGCGCGCGCCGCGAACGGTCGAGAACTTCGTCGGCCTCGCGACGGGCGAGAAGGCGTGGACGGACCCCGAGACGGGCGAGAAGCGTACCGACTCGCTGTACGAGGGGACTATCTTCCACCGCGTCATCGAGGACTTCATGATTCAGGGCGGTGACCCCGAGGGGACCGGCCGCGGCGGTCCCGGCTACCAGTTCGACGACGAGTTCCACGACGAACTCCGCCACGACAGCGCGGGCAAACTGTCGATGGCCAACAGCGGTCCGAACACGAACGGCTCGCAGTTCTTCATCACGCTCGGCGCCCAACCCCACCTCGACGGCCGCCACGCCGTCTTCGGCGAAGTCGTCGAGGGGATGGACGTGGTCGAGGAGATCGGCTCGCTCCCCACGGACCGCAACGACAAGCCGATGAAGGACGTCGTCATCGAGTCCGTCGACGTCGACCAGTAACGGACCGGCAACGACCGAGCGAATCTAGCTCGGAACGTCTCGATTCGCTCGAACTCGCGCGAATGCGGCGGTCCTCGTTGCTATCGTCGAATATACAGTTAATACGCCGAGCGAACAATATGGGGCATGGTAGCACAACGCTCTCACGCCACCGACCGTCTCGTCGTGGACTGTCACCCTCCGGTCGCATGACCCCGACTCGTTCGGAACGGTCGAACAAACGTTCGCGCGCGGGGCACAGCCGACGCCCGAGGCAGAACGCTACCGGAGGGCGAGAATGGACAGCGGGAAGCCGCGAACACCCCCTGCTCTACGTCCAACGAAGTCGCGGGAACCGAGCGGCCCGGCGACTCGTGGACGAGCGGATTCAGCCCACGCTGGCGGTGGGGCGTCCGGACGATAGGTACGAGCGAGAGGCCGAACGCGTCGCCGAGCGAGTCGTGAAGACTGACGACATCGCGACCCCCCGGGACGGCAGGGGAGCAAGTGAGGTCTGTCCGGCGGCGGATTCGCCGACCGTCCGTCGGGTGACAGGTTCGGACGGAACCGGCGACGCGCCGTCCGTCGTCGGCGACGTCCTCCGTTCTCCCGGCCGACCGCTGGATGCGGGACTGCGTACCGCCATGGAGCGTCGGTTCGGCCACGATTTCGGTGACGTCCGTCTGCACACGGATTCGAGGGCGGCGTCGTCGGCCCGTCACCTCGACGCGCGGGCGTACACCGTCGGGCAGGACATCGTGTTCGGAGACGGGGAGTACCGACCCGGAGCGGCCGCCGGACGGCGGTTGGTGGCGCACGAACTGGTCCACACGGTCCAACAGCAGGGCGCACCCGACGCGGCGCAACCGAATGAAATCACCCCCTCGGTTCGGTCCGTTCGCCGCCAAGAGAGCGAGTGGCAGCGAGACGTCGTGGAGGGACGTCACTACTACTACGACACGCGAGCGGAGGCGGAGGCACGCCGACCGGCGGCCCGGACTGCGCACGGCTGGACCGAGACGCGAATCGACGCGATAGAAATCCGGGGAGAGACCCGCTACCACGTTGTCGGACGGGCCGCCGGTTCGAGGACGCCGGCGCGGGAGGACCCGGAGCCGACGGGCGAACCGTCGCCAGAGTCGCAACAGCGACGGCGACAACAGCAACCCCAAGCGTCCGGACCGACGCCGATGCGCGTCGCGGGACAGGACCCTCCGGCGAACGACTACCGAGTCATCCGCATCGCGTGGACGCTGGACGACGGGCCGACGGCGTACACCTCGGGGATGCAACGCGCCCTCGGTGGCACTCCGGGAACGTGGTTCATCATGCGAAACCTGCTGGGGACCGGAGCGGAGCTTCAGCGGTCGCTCCAGCAACTGGCACGACTCCAATCACAGGGGCAAGAGATTGCCATTCACTCGATGCATCCCGACATCGCACACGCCGCGTGGTTCCCCGTTCAGGTGTCGGGTAGCGTGCCCAAGGCCTACGACACGATTGGAGAGGCGATTCGTGACCTCGAAGCGTTCGTCACCCAGCTCCGGAACAACAACATCACGGTGAATTTCGTGCGACTTCCCGGTGGGTTGATATCCGAACTGAAGGCGTACCTGCGGGCGAAGGGGCTCTCGGGGGACGCCAGCGACAGGGTCGCCCGGAAAATCGTCGCCGGACAGACCCTGTCCGGAGAGCCGGCCGGGGCCCAAGAGGTCCACCGAGACTATCAGGCGCTCACGGCGGCCCTGTCCCGGAACGGGCTCCACCTGTGGGGCGGGGGGGCCGGGCGGTCCGAGATAGCGGTGCAGAGTTGGGAGGCTGAATCGTCGGGGAGCGGGTTGACCGACAACGTCACCACGACGTTCAGGGGGCTCGTGGACAACTTCCGCACCGTCCATCGCCCGCGGTCGCTCGTCATACTCGCCCACGACACAAACCAGAACAACGCGGAAGAAGTCGGCCGGGACATCCGCGCCATGGAGGCGTACGCCCGGCAGAACGGGGTGAAAGTGGAGTACTACACCATGTCGCAGCTGTATCAGGTCGTGCGCGGCGAACAGCCGTGAGCGGGCGATAGCGAGTCGCGGGACGGCGGGGCGACCGTTCGCTCGCTCCGACCGACAGCGCAAAGTTCGCGCCGCCGCTACCCCCGGTGATGAGCGATTCCGAGTCGTCGGACGGACCACTCCGTCCGAGCGAGGTGGGAGACGAGGCGAACGCGCCGCCCGTAGACGAGAAGCCCTACAAGATAATCTTCGAGGCGAACAAGTGCTTCGGCGCGGGCAAGTGCGCGGAGGTGGCGGACAACTGGGAGATGGACATCACCTCGGGGCTGGCGCGGCCGAAGTCCTACTACTTCGGCGAGGACGAACTGGCGGAGAACGTCCGCGCCGCCGAGGTGTGTCCGGCCAAGAAGGGCCGGGGCGTCATCCACGTCATCGACCGACGCGCCGACGAGGAGCTAGCGCCCGACCCGAACGGGGACGGGACGCTCAGCGTCGACTGGTAGCGCGCCCGACGCGAGCGTCGGCGTCGTCGGTCGGTCGGCGGCGACGAACCGAAAAAGTGCGGTCACCGAACCGTCGCGGTGCCCTTATTCGTCGATGGAGACGGTCCCCAGCGGACCGGCCATGCGAGGGTTGACGCTGGAGATGGTGTGCGCGCGGAACCCCTTCACGGAGTCGCGCACGCCGAAGCTGTTCTTGAGGTTGTACGCGGGCAGGTGCGGGCGGTCTTCGAGGATGGTGGTGATGGCGTCGGTGTAGAGCTGTTTGCGCTCCTCCTGGTCGGGCGACTCCCGAGCCTGTTTCAACTGCGACATCACCTCGTCGTTGCTGTAGTAGCAGCCGTTCGTCTCGCCCTCCGTCTCCTCGTGGAACATGTACCAGAGGTAGCCGTCGGGGTCCACCTCGTCCACCCAGCCGAGGGTGTACATGTTGTAGTCGTTCTCGTTGCCGGTCGAGTACTTGTCGAGGAACGCGCCCCAGTCGAGACGCTGGACCGTCGCGTTCGAGTAGCCCAGCGACTGCAGGGCGTTCGAGACGGTGATACCGATCTGTTCGCGCTTGTCGTCCGGCGGGACGATTATCTTCCAGCTGTAGTCCTTGGGAACGCCCGCCTCTTCGAGCAACTGCCGCGCCTTCTCGGCGTCCTTCTCGTGCGGAATCTGCGACCACTCCTCGCCGGGGAAGCCCCACGAGTCGATGAGCGACTGCGGGAGCGGACTCGTCATCCGCTGGCCGGCGGGTTCGACGTAGTTCGACACCGCCTGGTCCATCGAGATGGCGTAGTCGATGGCCTCGCGGACCTTCTTGTCCGTCGTCGGTCCCTCGTTGCAGTTGAACGAGAGGTAGTAGTAGCCGAGTCCGGGCTGTTCCTGGATGCTCGCGCCGGAGATGCCCTCGACCGTCGAGTAGAGCTTCGGCGGCACCGTCTGGACGACGTGGTTCTCCTCGTTGCGGAGCGTCGTCACGCGCGTCGTCGGTTCGGTGATGGGCGTGAACTCCAGCGTCTGCACCTCGGGCATCGGTTCGCCCCAGTAGTCCTCGTGGCGTTCGAGGCGGACGTAGTCGCCCTCCTGCCAGTCGACGAACTCGAACGGCCCGCTTCCGAGGGGGTCCGAGGTGTTGAACGCCTGCTTGTTCTCCTCGCGATACGCCTTCGGGACGGGCGTCCACGCGAGTTTGTGTCGGAACGGCCCGAACGGGTACTTCAGGTCGAACTGGACCGTCCGCTCGTCCACGACGGTGATGGAGTCGATCATCGTGAACTCGGACCCGTTCTCCGTCTCCTCGCGCATCGGGGCGAGGAAGGAGTACTTCACGTCCTCGGCGGTGATGGGGTCGCCGTTGTGGAACGTGGCACCGTCCTTCAGCGAGACGACGTACCGCGTCCCCTCCTTGCTCACTTCCGGTTCGCCGTCGGCGATTTCGGGCGTCAGCGAGGTGCCCTCCTCGTAGGTGTACAGCGAGTCGAAGATGCGCTCGACGACCTGCAGCGACGGGATGTCGTTGGCCTTCAGCGGGTCGAAGTCCAGCGGCGACTTCGTCTGGGCGAAGTAGAACGTCCCGCTCCCCGACTCGGCCGTCTCCGTGGCCGACTCCGTCTCCGTCTCGGTCCCAGTCGCGGCCGACCCCTCGGTTGTCGCCGCGTCGGTCGCTTCGTCCCCGCCACCACCCGAACAGCCGGCGAGTCCCGTTACCCCGGCGGCACCGAGAGCTTGCAGGACGCGACGTCTGGACGGACTGTTGTCTTCTCCGTTCATTTTCGTCCAACGTACCCAACACAGCCCCTAATGAGTGGCGGTTGGTCACATAACTCTCCGGCATCTACGATGCGCGTCCAGACACCGGCCGGCGGCGAAGCGAAACCATCATTGGAGACAGTGAATAATCGGGAGACGCGCGGGGGTGGCTGAGCCAGGCCAAAGGCGGCGGACTTAAGATCCGCTCTCGTAGGAGTTCATGGGTTCGAATCCCATCCCCCGCACTCTCCTGCGCGAACGAAGTGAGCGCGGAGCGGCGTCGGTGGGATTCGAATCAGGGAGTGACGCGAGCGATAGCGAGCGGAACGACCGTGGTTCGAATCCCATCCCCCGCATACGTCGTCTGCGAGCGAAGCGAGCAGCGACGGTGTACGGATGGATTCGACCGTCGCGAGGCGAGCCTGCGAGTCTCGCGGAAGTTCGAATCCCATCCCCCGCACTCTCCTGCGCGAACGAAGTGAGCGCGGAGCGGCGTCGGTGGGACTCGAATCGGGGAGCGACGCGAGCGATAGCGACCGAGACGACCCGTCGTCCGACTCCCGTCTCCCGTACACTCTCTCCGACCGACGTACCCGGTTCAGATTTCCGCTACCCGCGCGGTTCGACGCCGACAGTCGCGCGTTCGTCGCCGCCACGCCAGTGCATGACGAAGTCGAACGACAGGTCCTCGTCCGGCGCCGGCACCGTCGGCGTGTACGAGTGCGTCCACGTCGCCGACTCGCCGGCCGCCGCGTCGAGGGGGACGGCTTCGACGGGCGCGTACGCTATCTCCGGGCCGGTGCGGTTGAGGCCGGCGACGAACGTGCCGTCGGCGTCGCCGACGTTCGCGACGGTCAGCGTCAGCGTCGCTTCGGCCCCAGTGGTGACTGACGCGGGCGCGGCGAACTCGCGCACCGCGAACGTCGTCGGCGGGCGGCGCAGTCGCCGCAGGGCGTCCTCGGAGAGCGACCGTTCGCCGTCCGGCCAGCGGAGGGCGACGGAGTCGGCGTCCAGCGGGTTCGGGACTCGAAAGAGGAGGAAGCCGCCCGTCTCGGGTTCGTAGGGGTCGCCGTGTCCCCAGAGCATCCCGTAGGCGGTCACCTGACGGGCCGCCGTCGGCGCGTACGTCGTCTCCTCGGTCGCGAGTTCGAACGCCGCGCGGTCGAACGGGAGGCGGCCGCGGGAGCCGACGCCGGCGACGACGAACTGGTCGTCTCGGTCGCCGTCGGTGCCGATGGAGTCCGGCGAGTTCAGGGCGACGAGCGAGGGCGTGACGGTCACCTCACGGATTCGCACGTCGGCCGTCGGTCCGGTCGTCGTCGGTGCCGTTGTCGCCGGTGCCGTCGCCGTCCGGCGACTCGTCTCGGTGGCCGACTCGGGTGACGCCGCGTCCCCTGCGGGCGGTCCGGCGACGCACCCGGCGAGGAACGGGAGGGAACCCCCGGCGAGGCGGAGCACGTCACGTCTGGAGGGCATGCGGTCGATTGCTCGTCAGTCTCGGCATAAGCTTTCGGCCGCCGACGCGGTTATCTCGCTCAGCGTCCAAGGTTCTGGGATGACGACGCGACGTTCCTCACCGCACCGTTACTCCGACGGGCAAGGCTTCGGCGACCCGTACGAGGGGTTCGACCTCGGGCCGGACCGTCTGGACCCCGCCTTCGAGGGGCCGATAGCGACGTGGACCCGGCGGACGACTACGTCCTCGCGGACGTGGTCGAGGAGGGGGCGGTTCGACCCGCGGACGTGGAGGTATCAGCGCTGATAGACGTGGGGGTGGAGTACGTCGCCATCGAACAGTACGAACAGGCCATCGACTCGTTCGCGCGGGCGGCCCACTACGCCCCCGAGGACTCCGCGGCGGCGCAGGAGGCGTGGGTGAACCGGGGCATCGCGCACGGCGAACTCGGCGAGTGGGACGAGGCGGCGGGCGCACACCGCGAAGCCCTGCGCATCGACGCCGACGACGCGTTGTCGGCGGCGGCGGAGACGAACCTCGCGGCGGCCCTCTGGGAGGCGGGCGAGAGCACGAGTCCGCTCGACCACGCCGAGGCGGCCGTCGAACGCGACCCGCGACTCCCCGAGGCGTGGTACAACCGCGGGTACTTCCTGAACGAACGCGGCCAGCACGCCGAGGCGCTACGGTGTCTCGACGTGGCCCTCTCGCTGGGTCTGCGGACGGCGTGGGTCCACGACGAACGGGTCCGGGCGCTGGCGGCACTCGGCGAGTACGAACGGGCCGCCGCCGTCGAGGAACGGGCGACGCGGCGTCGCGACGCGGAATCCGTGCGGGACGTTCGCGAGTGACGCGTCGCCCGCAACTTATACGAGGCTGGCTAATTATATCTCATTACACGCCATGTCAGTGATGCCCGCCGACGAACCCACGCGGTTCGACTACCTCCTCGGAGCGATGGGAGCGAGTCTCTTCTGCGCCGCGCTGTTGGGTGCGCTCTCCGCCGTTCCGATCTACTTGGCCGCCAGCGTCGGGTCGCTCATCGCGGCGGGCGTCGGCATCGGTGGGACGCTCGGCGAGTACGAGTGAGTCGCCTCCTCTCGGCGCGTCTTCCGAGTACCTATTTTGATAATTGGTAGCAACCACTAAATAGGGTACCAGATACGTTCACGTCGATGAGAAGACTGGACGTTCTTCCAGCGTTCTTTCGGCGGAGTTACTTCCGGAAGTACGTGTTGGTGCTCGCCGTCCTCGTCGCGTCGATGGTCGGCGTCGGCCTGTACACCCAACAGGTGGTCGGCGACGAACTGACGGCGGAGAAGCACGCCGAACTACAGACCATCGCGGAGCTAGAGGCCGCGAACCTCGACGAGTGGGTGGCCACGAACCGACAGCGGGCGCGGATGCTGTCGGAACACCGCGGGTTGCAGGCCGACGACCCCGACAGCGTGGACCGGACGCTCCTCCGCGAACACGGCCGGTTGCCGAACGACGTGTACGCGGTTCACTACGTCGACCTGGAGACGGGGGACATCGTCCGCAGCACGGCCGGTCAGATGGAGACCAAGTCGCTCGACGACGTGGACCTCAGCTGGCAGCGTGGCGAACTCGCGTTCACCCGGTCGACGGACGTGGCCGTGAGCGAGGTGTACCGAAACGGCGGACTGCAACTGGTCGCCTTCGCCAGCCCGATTCCGGGGACGGACCGCGCGGTGATGCTGATCACCGACGCGACGCAGCACGCGAAGTCGTTCCGACGGCCGGTCGAGGGGTCGCACACGCAGGTCGTCCGCGAGGACGGCACCGTCCTGTTCGACCGCTACGGCAAGAACGTCCTGACGACGTACCGCGACGGCGACGCCGCGCCGGGACTGGACGCCGCGGCGGCGGCCGAGGGCGGCGGCGTCGTCGAACGCGCCGCGGACGCGAGCGTCGTCGCCTACGCGCCGGTCACGGGCACCGACTGGGTCGTCCTCGTCCAGGCGCCGCGCGAGAACGTGTTCGCCCTCCTCACGGAGGTCCGAAACGACCTGTTCATCCTCATCGGGACGGCCGTCGCCGGGTTCGTCGTGATGGGACTGACGCTGGGCCGGAGTACGGTCGTCTCCCTGCGTCGCCTC
>NZ_WPCD01000063.1:0-16472 GCF_009741955.1 Halogeometricum sp. CBA1124
CGACCGAGCGCGGTGGTGTGACGACACCGCGCCCGAACCGACCGCGGTGGTGTCGACGACACCGCCGCCCGAACCGGCCCGAACTCGGGGTAGAACCCTCGAACGGCGCCGCCGTCCCCCAAAAGACTAAGCTCCGCGGCACGGAATTTGTCCTTATGTATCATGTAGTAGTCGGTATCGACGAGAAGGAGTCGCACGTCCGGCGGTGCATCGAAGCCGTCGTGAACCTCCCGGGGGACCCCGCAGAGAAGCACGTGACGCTCATCCACAGTTTCAGCGACAACCCGAGTGGGGCGTCGGCGACGCAGGTCCACTCCGTCCGCGAGGCGGGCGAGATGCTGGACGAGGCGGGCATCGACTACGATGTCGAGGAGTCCAGCGGCGACCCCGCCGACGCCATCGTCTCGACGGCGGACGAGTTGGACGCGGACCTCATCGTGGTCGGCGGTCGGAAGCGGTCGCCCGCCGGGAAGGCCCTGTTCGGGAGCGTCACCCAGTCGGTCATCCTCGGTGCGAACCGACCGGTGATGGCTACCGGCGTCGAAGACTGAACTGAGAACAGACGGGCGCGGGCGGGCGGTTACGCCGGCGCGTCGTACACGTCGGCGAACAGTGCGCCGAGTTCGCCCGGTCGTTTTCGTCCGGTCGCAACCGCCTCGAGCGTGCCGTCTCGGAAACAGAGCACCGCGGGCGCGGCGTCGACGTCGAACGCCGCGCGGAACTCGGGCACGTTCTCACCGTCGACGCCCGCGACTGCGACGCCGTCGGGCACGAGTTCGAGAATCGCCGCGACGTCGCCCTTCATCGCCTCGCAGGGGTCGCAGTCGTGCTTCCACACCGTGAGCACCGCGTGGGGGTTGTCGTCGAGGAACGCTCGGTAGGAGTCGTCGTCGACCTCCTCGACGTCGGCCGGAACGGGCGTGTCCGGACCGAGTCGGACGAGCAGTTCCGCCATCATGGCGTGTTCGGCCGTTTCGAGCGACTCGTCGGCGAACGATTGGATGGCGAGGTACGCGACGACGTCCTCGCTCGTCACCTCGCCGCGTTCGAGGAGGTCGAGCGCCGCCTCCTTCTCGACGCCGAACAGGTCCGCGACGGTGTCGGCGACGCCGTCGTCTCCCATGTAGTCGTACGTGTTCCGGTAGACCCGGCGGTCGCTCTCGAAGGCGGGCGTGGTGGAGAGACTGCGTCTTCGTCCTCCGTCACCGCGCCGAGTTCGACGAGTCTGTCGAGGGCCGCCTCGGGGTCCGCGCGTCCGTGGGGAGGGGTGTCTGTCGACATCGTCATACCCCCAGGTAGCGTTCGCGCGTCTCTTCGTCGTCGCGGAGTTCCTCGGCGGTGCCGTCGAAGACGATGCCGCCCTGGTCGATGACGTACGCCCGGTCGGCGAGTTTGATCGCCGCCGCCGCGTTCTGCTCGACCAGCAGGATGGTCGTGCCGTCGTCGCTGATGCGCTCGACGGCGTCTTCGACGTCCTCGATTATCTTCGGCGCGAGTCCCTCGTACGGTTCGTCGAGGAGGAGCAGGTCGGTGTTCTGCTTCAGCGCGCGGGCGATGGCCAGCATCTGCTGTTCGCCGCCCGAGAGCGTCCCGGCCTTCTGTCCCCGCCGTTCGTCGAGACGGGGGAACTGCGCGTACACCTCCTCCGTGGACATCCCCTCGTGGTCGAACGAGAGCGACCGGCCCCACGTGTTCGACTTGTTGCGAACCACCTCCGCGAGGTGGAGGTTCTCCGCGACGGTGAGGTTCGGGAAGATGCGCCGTTCCTCGGGGACGAGCGAGATGCCGCCGGCGGAGACGTCCTCGGCCGGGGTACCGGTGATGTCCCTGCCCTTGAACGAGACGGTCCCGTCGCGGACCTCCGGCGGCGTCGCGCCCACGATGGAGCGGAGCGTCGTCGTCTTGCCCGCACCGTTGCGACCGAGGAGCGCGCATATCTCGCCCTCCTCGACGTTCATCGTCACGTCGCGGAGGATGTGGCTCTCCCCGTAGTAGGAGTCCACGTTCGAGAGTTCGAGCAGACTCACAGTTCGACACCTCCGAGGTAGGCCTCCTGCACGTCGGGGTTGCCGCGAATCTCCTCCGGCGTCCCCTCGGCGATGACCTGCCCGCGGTTCAGCACGACGATGCGGTCGGAGATGCTGAACACGATCTCCATGTCGTGCTCGACGAGGACGAACGTGAGTCCGAGTTCCTCTTTGACCTCCTCGATGAGGTCGACCGTCGCCTTGGTCTCCTCGGGCGACATCCCGGCCGTGGGTTCGTCCATGAGGAGCAGGTCCGGTTCGGCCGCGAGGGCGATGCCGATTTCGAGGCGGCGCTTGTCGCCGTAGGGGAGGTCCTCGGCGTCCGTGTGCGCTTGGTTCAACAGGCCGACCGCGTCCAGCGTGTTCTCGGTGCGCTCGTGGACGTCGGTCAGTTTGTTCCGGTGGGTGAGGAAGTTGAATCCGAAGTCGCCCTGTTCGGCGGCGAGCGCCGCTATCTCTGCGTTCTCTCTCACCGTCAGGTCGGGGAAGATGGAGGCGGTCTGGAACGACTTCGAGACGCCTCGTTGCACCACCTCGTGCGGTTCCATCCCGACGATGGACTCGCCCTTGAACCGGATGTCGCCTTCGGTCGGGTCGAGACGCCGCGTGATGAGGTTGATGAGCGTGGACTTGCCCGCGCCGTTCGGTCCGATGATGGAGACGCGTTCGCCGCGTTCGACCGTCAGGTCGACGTCGTCGGTGGCGACGAGGCCGCCGAACTCCTTCGTGAGACCGTCCGTCTGCAACAGCGGTTCCGAACCTGCATCGGGGGTCGGCGTCGACTCGCGGTCGGAGCCGTCTCCGGCGTCGGAACTCATCGACGGTCACCTCCGACGAGGTCGCGGACGGACGAGCGCAGGTCGGACACCCCGCCCCAGATACCGCTGGGGGCCACCCAGATGACCACGACGAACACCAGTCCGAGCAGCAGGTGCCAGTACGTCCCGAAGTCCTGAACGAGGACGACCTGCGTGAACGGCAGGTAGAGCGTCTGGACCCCGCTGACGATGTTCTCGACGTAGAGGTAGAGCCCCGCGCCGGCTATCGGGCCGAACAGCGAGGCGGTGCCGCCGAGGACGGTCATGATGACGATTTCGCCGGACTCCGTCCAGTAGAGCGACTGGAGCGGAACGTACGAACCGTGGATGGTGAACAGGCTCCCCGCGACGCCCGCGAACGCGCCGGAGATGATGAACGCCATCAGCTTGTAGCGCCAGACGTTGAGTCCGACGAACTCCGCGCGCTGTTCGTTCTCGCGGATGGCGCGGAACACCATCCCGTACGGCGAGTTGAGGATGCGGTAGGCCGCCGCGACGGCGAGGACGGCGAAGACGGCGACGAACAGGTACATCCAGTTACCGAGCAGCGTACCCGCGACCGACGGCAGTTCGGACTCGAGGTGGAACTGGCCGAACAGCGCACCGACCGAGATGCCGGTCAGCCCGTTCTCCCCGCCCGTGAGGAACGCCAGCGGTGCCGCGGACATGTAGTAGAGCATCTGTCCGAACGCCAGCGTGAGGATGCTGAAGTAGATGCCGCCGCGTCGCAGCGACAGGAACCCGAGCACCCACGCCAGCAGGATGGCGAACACCGTCCCCGAGACGACCATCACGATGGGGTCCGCGGAGACGTTGTTCGCCACGATGCCGGCGACGTACGCCGCCCCGCCCCAGAACGCCGCGTGGCCGAACGACAGCAGGCCGGTGTAACCGAGAAGCAGGTCGAAGCCGACGGCGAAGATGCCCCAGATGAGCATCAGCGTCGCCAGCGACTGGTAGCCGAGCAGCAGGTCGCTGACCACCGGCGCGCGGGAGAACAGCCACGGGAAGAGGGCGACGGCGATGACGGTCAGTCCGACCACCGTCACCTCGCGCTCTCGAACCGCCTCCCAGCGGGCGACGAGCGAGCCGTCGCTGATGACGGCGCCGCCGTCGCTCGTGGCGTTGGCGCTTCCCTCGCCGGTCGTGTTTCGGTCGCTCATGGGGCCACCTCCTCGTCACCGAGGATGCCCTGCGGTCTGACGAGCAGGATGATGGCCGCGATGGCGTACAGCCCCACCTGCGACCACGGCGAGAAGTTCAGCGTGAACGACGCGATGGTCACCGACGGCAGGCCGATGAGCGTCGCCTGTACCAGTCCGATGATGAGGCCGCCCACCACCGCGCCCGCGATGGTGCCGACGCCGCCGATGACGACGGTGAGGAACGCGGGGACGAGGATGTTCATGCCGACGGTGGGGTTGACGACGTTCAGCGGACCGCCGACGACGCCGGCGACGCCCGCGAGGGCCGCGCCGATGCCGAAGACGACGAGGTACGGTCGCGATATCTTGATGCCGAGGAGTCGGACCATCTCGGCGTCGCGGGTCCCGGCCCGGACGACCAGGCCGAAGTCGGTGTGCTCGACCAGCAGGTAGACGATGCCGACGAGGACGGCCGTGATGCCGATGACCCAGAGCCGCCACCGCGGGAAGTTCCCGACGATGGGCAGTTGCATCGGTCCGGAGACGGGGATGACCGAGAGGATGTACTCGGGCTGGTTGAACGGGAGGCTGTTGCTCCCGAACAGGATGCGGAACAGTTCTTGGACGACGATGGCCAGTCCGAACGTGACCAGAATCTGGTCGGTGTCCGGCCGGTCGTAGAACGGGCGCGCGAGGAACCGCTCCATCAGGAGACCGATGGCGAAGACGAAGAGCGGGACCAACACGAGGGCCGCGAGGAACCCCCAGCCGAGGCCGAAGTCGGCGTATCCCCACTCCTGAAGCTTCCCCGAGGAGAGCGTGATGTCGAGCGCGATGAACAGTCCTGCGTACGTTCCGATGAGGTAGAGCGCCCCGTGCGCGAAGTTGACGAACTTCAGCGTCCCGAGGATGATAGAGAGTCCGACGGCCAAGAGCACGTAGATGGCGCCCTGCTGAAGCCCGTTCAGCAGGATGGTGGCCAACTGGGAGACGACGCTCATCGCGCCCTCCCCGGAGTCCGTATCGAAATACGCTCCGTCCGGTTCGTGGTGTGAGTTATCATGACAGTATCGAGTTCGGGTTTCGGTCTAAAGATTATGAAGGTGGCGTTACGGGCGAACCTACTACTCGGCCGGTCCGAGTTCGCACTCCGCCGCGGGCCCCTCGTCACACGCGTAGCCGAGTTCCTCTCGGCTGGTGATGTTGATGATGTCGAAGTACCGGCCGCTCTCCTGTTCGGACTCCGGGAGCCCCTGCACGACGGGCACGTCGCGCTGCGCCTGGTGGTCGCAGGCGCGCATCGTCTCCGCGCCCATGCCGATGTTGTCGTACTCGTAGTCTTCGAGTTGCTTGATGACCTCCGGCGGGTAGAACGTCCCCGCACGCTCGACGGCGGCGGCGTACTGCAGCGTCTGTGCGTACGCCAACTGCGCCGGACCGGACGGGACCCGGTCGTACTCGTCCTGGAAGGCCTGCGTGAACTGGTTGGACGGCTCGTTGTCTATCTGGGAGTCCCACGCCACCGTGCCGTAGATGCCCTCGATGGCGCCGCCCGCCGCTTCGGCCATCGGCCGGTTGTAGAGCGGGACGAGAATCTCCATGTCCTCGTCGATGCCGGCGTCGACAGCCTGCTGCACCGAGTTCGCGCCGTCCAGCCCGTAGTGGTTCAGGATGAGCACGTCCGCGCCGGAGTTGGCCGCCTCCGAGAGGTACGACTGGTAGTCGCTGGTCCCGAGCGGCGTCGCCACGGAGTTGGCCTGTTCCCAGCCCGCGACTTCGGTCATGAACTTCTCCATCGACGCCTGCTGGGTCTGTCCCCAACTGTAGTCCGCGTACAACTGGTAGAACGTGAGGTCCTCGCCGTACTCCTCTGCGACCACGGGTGCCAGCGCCTGTCCGGTCATGTAGGCGTTGAACATCTCGCGGAACCCGTAGCGGGCGCAGTCCTTGCCGGTGGTGTCGTTCGAGTGCGTCAGACACGCCATGAACAGGACGTTCTCGTTCTGGCACAGCCCCTGAACGGCGATGGCCACCGCCGAGGACGAGCCGCCGGACACCATGATGGCGTTGTCACGCTGGATCATCCGCGACGCCGACTGCCGCGCGGTGTCGGCGTCCGTCGCGGTGTCCCCGTCCACGTAGTCGATGGTGTAGTCGAGGACGCCGTCGCCCGACAGGTCGTCGAACTGACTGTCGACCCAGCCCCCGCCCTCGTTCAGGTGCTTGACCGCGAGCTCATACGCTCGAAGCTCGTCTTGCCCCTCCGAGGCGTACGGTCCGGACTGCGGGACGTTGAACCCGAAGATGGCCGTGTCGCCCTCGATGGGGTAGTTGCCGAGTGCCGGGTAGTCTTCGCTCCCGCCGTCGCCGCCGGAGTCGGTGTCGCCCCCACCCGTCTGGTCGCCACCACCCCCGTCGGTCTGTTCCCCGCCGTTTCCTGAGCAGCCGGCCAGTCCCGCGATTCCGACGGTGCTGGCGCCTGCCGCTTTCAACAAGTCTCGTCTATTGAGGGACCTGTTATCCCGTGCCATGGGCTAACGCTTTATCGATTGTTAATAATTGTTTTGTATAATGTGCCTTACCCACTCGTTATAGTTGTCAAAGGAACATGGAATATTGGGTATGATAATATTTACCAGACAATGATATGGGATGATATTCTAGTATGAAGTGGTATCTATTCACACGATTGTGTCGGGCAGTTCCGCCAGCGAAGCGAGTTCCACGTCGGGGTCCGCGCCGAGTTCCTCCGGCGGGTCGTTCCGGCGGTTCACCCACGCCGTCCGCATCCCTGCCGCGCCCGCGCCCGCGACGTCCCACGCGTTCGAGGAGACGAGACGGCAGTCGCCGACGGACCGGTCGAGTCTGTCGGCGGCGTGTTCGTACACCGCGGGGTCGGGTTTGAACGTCGCCACCTCGTCGGCGCTGACGATGCCGTCGAGATGGTCCGTCAGTCCCGCGTTCTCGGCGAGACGGTCCAGCATCGCCGGGTCGCCGTTCGAGAGGACCACGAGTTCTCGCCCCGCGTCCGAGAGACGGCGAAGCGTCTCTGCGGCGTCCGGAAACGGGTCCAGTTCGTCGTACGCTTCGAGGATGCGGCGGCGCGTCGCGGAGTCGGGGTCCAGCCCGTAGACGGCGAGCGCGTAGTCGAGTCCGCGCGACGTGAGGTCCCAGAACGGTTCGTACGCGCCCATCAACGCCGCGTGCGTGGAGTATCGAAGCTGCCGTTCCCGCCACAGTGCCTCGACACCGTCGACGACGGCGCCCGAGGCGTCGAGTTCCGCCGCCAGTCGCGCCGTGACCGTCGTCGTGTCGCAGAGCGTCCCGTACATGTCGAAGCAGAGCGCGCGCGCCATACCGTGCTGTCGATGCGCAGGCGCAAGAAAGAGGGGGCCGCCGCGGCGTCCGCGAGTCGGTTCCACCGGACGACGACGACCACGAACGTGAAGTAACGTGACTGTGTACCACGTGTCATGGACCTTCGAGACGCAACCACGTCGGACATCGAACAGATTCGGACCGTCGCGAACGGGTCGATGCAGGCCTCGTACGGGCACGCGATGGACGAGGAGACCATCGCGGACGCCGTCGAGACCTGGTACGACGCCGACACGCTCTCCGACTGGCTCTCGGACGACGCCGTCGTGTTCGTCGTCGCTGTCGATGACGGCGACGTGGTCGGGTTCATCCAGTCGTACGTCTCGGAGGGGCGCGAGACGGTGGGCGAGATAGATTGGCTCCACGTCAGTCCGGACCACCGGAGCGAGGGCGTCGGGTCGCAACTGCTCAAGCGCGCCGAACAGGAACTGACGAACCGCGGCGTGGACCGCATCGAGGGGAGCGTCCTCGCGGACAACGAGGCCGGCGCGGACTTCTACGCCGAACAGGGGTACGAGCGAACCGACGACCGACGCATCGAAATCGGCGGCGAGTCCTTCGAGGAGCAGACGTACGCGAAGCGACTCGACGCCGAGGGGGAGCGAATCGTCACCGAGGAACGGACCCTCGACGACGGGGAGACGGTGTACGTGGCCTACGACGAGGCGGTCCGGGGGAAGGAGGCGCCGTTCTACGCCGTCTTCCTCGACCCGGAACGGAGCGAGCGCTACGGGTGGATGTGCGGCGAGGACGAGAGCTTCGACATCGCGATGGACACGATGGAACGAATCGAGTGTAACACCTGCGGGAACCGGCGGAAGGCGGCCCGCTGGGACGCCGCCTACCTGTAGTCGGCCCCGTTCGACGACTGCCCGTCGTCAGCCCTGCCCGACCATCCGGTCTTCGTCCTCCCACTCGCGTTCGCGGAGTTCGTACTTCTGTATCTTTCCGGTGGCCGTCTTCGGCAGTTCGTCGACGAACTCGATCTCCTTGGGCACCTTGTACGTCGCGATGCGTTCGCGCGTGTAGTCGATGAGGTCCGCCTCGGTCACGCCGGGGTCGTCCACGTCGCCGTTCGCCGGGACGACGAACGCCTTCGGCGACTCGCCCCATTCGTCGGAGGGCATCGGAACGACCGCCACGTCGCCGACGGCGTCGTGGTCGAACAGCGTGTCCTCCAACTCGATGGAGGAGATGTTCTCGCCGCCGGAGATGATGATGTCCTTCTTCCTGTCCTGGATGGTGACGAAGCCGTTCTCGTCCACGACGGCGAGGTCACCCATGTGGTAGTAGCCCTCCAGACGGTCGGTGAACGCCTCCTCGGTCTCCTCGGGTTTGTTCCAGTAGCGGTCCATCACCTGGTTGCCGCGGACGACGATTTCGCCGACGGTCTGCCCGTCGCGGGTCACCTCCTCACCGTCCTCGTCCACGACGCGCACGTCGGTGCCGAGGTAGCCGATTCCTTGCTGTTTCTTCACCTCGAACCGCTCGTCGCTGTCGTCGTCGAAGAAGCGCCGGGCGTCGGAGGTGGTGATGAGCGGTCCCGTCTCCGTCGCGCCGTAGACGTGCATGAGGTACCAGCCGAACTCGTCCTCGACGGTCCGGATGGTCGCCTCGGGCGGGGCCGCGCCCGCGGTGGCCGCTCGCACGGGCGCGTCGCCCGACGTCTCCACGCCGCCCTGCTTGTCGTAGTGGTCCATCAGCATGTTCAATACCGTCGGCGCGGCGCACATGTACGAGACGTCCTCCTCGCGCACGGTGTCGAATATCCACTCGGCGTCGACGCCCCGCGTGCAGACGTGCTTCGCCCCGGCGCCGGTGACGGCGTAGATGTGGCCCCAGCCGTTGACGTGGAACATCGGGAGGGTCCACAGGTAGACGTCGTCGTCGGCGATGTCCTGGTGGGACGTGACGAGGTAGGCGTGCAGCGTCTCCGTCCGGTGCGTCCGGCAGACGCCCTTCGGGTCCCCCGTCGTCCCGGACGTGTAGTTGATGGTGATGAGTTCGTCCTCGGACATCTCCGGGCGGTCGTAGTCGGTGGCGTCGGCGATTATCTCGTCGAACGAGAGCCAGTCGCCCTCCACCGCGTCCGCGTCGTTCGTGACGAATATCTCCGTCGGCACGTCGTCGCGTATCTCCTCTATCTTCTCGGCGTACTCGTAGTCCGCGTACACCGCCTTCACCTCGGCGTCGTTCAGGATGTACTCGTAGTCGGCGGGGACGAGTCGGTAGTTCAGCGGCGTGTGGACCGCGCCGAGTTGCATCGACCCGTACGCCGCCTCGAGGTGGTAGTGGGTGTTCGGGTCCAACACGGCCACCCGGTCGCCCTTCTCGACGCCCCGGGCCGCCATGGCCGCCGAGAATCCATCCGCGCGGTCCCCGAGTTCGTCGTAGGTGAATCGTTCGCCGGTCGTCGCGACGACCGCTTCCTGGTCGCCGTAGTAACGCCGTGCTCGGTCCAGAAAGTCCGTGACGAGCAGTGGTTTCTCCATCGCGTGAGTAATTCACCAACGTCGATGATAAATACAAGGGTCGACGCAATCGCTCCCGACGTCTCCCCACGACTATTACCGCTACCGAGGGCGACGGTACGCTGGGAAGCCGAGTATATTCCAACATGTCAGAGTGGAGAAAATAACTTTAGGCAGTCGCTCGAACACGGGTGCAATGGCGCTCTCAGACTACACCGGGCAGTCGCCCGTCGGTAACGAGGACGCGACGGTCGTCCGCGTCGCGCCGCACCGACTCTGGCAACCCGGCCGCACCCGGACGGAACCCTGCGCGAACTGCGGCGACGAACTCGTCCTCTCCGAAGAACACCTGCTCGTCGTCCTCGACGAACGAGGGACGCGGACGCGACGCTACTTCCGCGAGGAGTCGTGCGTCCGCGCGTGGTTGGACGCCGAGGCGGGAGCGGAGTGACGGCCGAGGTGAGGCCCGAGGGCCGTCGCCGGTCGGGCGCAGGTAGCGGTCGCTCCTCTCAGTCGCCGCGGACCTTCGTCTGGATGTCCTCGACGATGTCGGGGTTCCGCAGCGTCGTGGTGTCGCCGAGTTCCTCGTCGTTGGCGATCTCTTCGAGGAGCCGACGCATTATCTTCCCCGACCGCGTCTTCGGCAGTTCGGGCGTGAAGACGACCTGTTCGGGGCGGGCGATGGGACCGATGGCGTCCTCGACGCCCTCGATTATCTTCCCGCGCATCTCCTCGGTCTCCTCGTAGCCGTCCTCGAGGATGACGTAGGCGTAGACGGCCTCGCCCTTCACCTCGTGGTCGCCGCCGACGACCGCCGCCTCGGCGACGCCCTCGACGCCGACGATGGCGGACTCTATCTCCATCGTCCCGAGGCGGTGCCCCGAGACGTTGAGCACGTCGTCCACCCGGCCGAGGATGGTGATGTAGCCGTCGTCGTCTATCTTCGCGCCGTCCTCGGGGAAGTACACCCACTCGCCCTCGTCGGAGTCGGAGTACTCCTGCCAGTACTCGGAGATGAACCGCTCGTCGTTGTCGTACAGCGTCCGGAGCATCCCCGGCCACGGCTTGTTCACCGTGATGTAGCCGGCGCGGCCGGCCTCGACTTCCTTGCCGTTCGTGTCGACGACGCGCGCGTCGATGCCCGGAAGCGGCGGCCCGGCCGACCCGGGCTTCATCGTGCCGACGCCGGGCAGGGTGGTGACCATCATCCCGCCCGTCTCCGTCTGCCACCACGTGTCCACGACGGGGCACTCCTCGTCGCCGATGTGCTGGTAGTACCACTTCCACGCGCGCGGGTTGATGGGTTCGCCCACCGTACCGAGGAGGCGGAGCGACGACAGGTCGCGGCGTTCGGGGAACTGCGACCCCCACTTCATGAACGCGCGGATGGCCGTCGGAGCGGTGTAGAACACGTCTACGGCGTACTTCTCGACGATCTCCCACAGACGGTCGCGCTGGGGGTAATCCGGCGTCCCCTCGTACATCACCGTCGTCGTCCCCAGCGAGAGGGGGCCGTAGACGATGTACGAGTGGCCCGTGATCCAGCCGATGTCCGCCGAGCACCAGTAGGTGTCCTCGGGCTTCAGGTCGAGGACGGAGTGGGAGGTCCACGACGTGTACGCGAGGTAGCCGCCCGTCGTGTGCTTGACCCCCTTCGGTTCGCCCGTCGTCCCCGAGGTGTACATGAGGAACAGCATGTCCTCGGCGTCGCGTTCGACGGGGTCGACGCGGTCACCGTCGTGGTCGGCCATCAGGTCGTCCCAGTCGTGCTGGTTGCCCTTCAGGTCGTGGCCGAAGCCGTCGTCGCCCAGTCGGTCCACGACGACGGTGGCGTCCACGCCGTGGTCGACGCCGTCGAGGCCCTCGTTGGCCTTCTCCATGTGGTCGAGGGCGTCGCCGCGGCGGTAGTAGCGTCGCACGTCACGAGGAAGCGAGAGTCCGCAGAGTTCATCCGAGTGGCGAGCGCGTCCGCGGAGAAGCCGGCGAACACCACCGAGTGCGGCGCGCCGATGCGGGCGCAGGCGAGCATGGCGATGGGGAGTTCGGGCACCATCGGCATGTAGAGCGTGACGACGTCGTCCTCCTCGACGCCCAGGTCACGGAGGGCGGCCGCGAACTCGTTCACCTCGCGATAGAGGTCCTGATAGGTGTAGGTGCGCGTGTCGCCGTGTTCGCCCTCCCACTTGATGGCGACGCGGTTCTTGTCGCCGTTCTCGACGTGCCGGTCGACGCAGTTGTACGACGCGTTCAACTTCCCGTTCACGAACCACTCGTAGAACGGTTCGTCGGAGTCGTCCAGCACCTGGTCGTAGTCGTCGAACCAGTCGAGCATCTCCGCCGCGCGCTCCCAACTGTGCGGCCAGTTCTCCTCGAACTCGTCGTAGATGCCCGGGTCGGACACGTTCGCCTGTTCGACGAACTCCTCGGTGGGTTCGAACTCCTCCTGTTCAACTAGCCGTGCCTCGAGTTCTCCGTCACCGTCTGACATAGGTCGTGCAAACCTACCGAATCCTCCATGATAAATCTATGTGAACGCACAATACGATTAATCGACCGACTGCGGAGGGATAGCGAGGGGAGAACGCCGTTTCTCCGTCTGCCGTACGTGCGTGAGGGGTTGCAAAAAAAGGTGCATCGCTCGGCGGTCAGACGGGCGTCGGTCGGGGGACAGTCGTCTCCGCCGCGCCCGCCGCCCTCGGCCTCACACCACGCCGACCGTCTCGCGGTACGTGCCGTGCTCCTCGGCGAACACGTCCATGATCTCGCCCATCGTGGCGTACGCCTTCACCGCCTCGACGAGCGACGGCATGACGTTCTCGCCCGCTTCGACGGCCGCGCGGACGTCGTCCAGTGCGGCTTCGACCGCCTCGTCGTCGCGTTCGTCCTTGACCGCGGCGAGACGCTCCAACTGTCGGTCCTGCGTGTCCTCGTCGACGGTGAGGATGTCCGGGCGGGTGTCCTCCTCCATCGTGTACTTGTTGACGCCGACGACTATCTCCTCGCCCTCCTCGACGCGCTCTTGGTACTCGTAGGACGCCCCCTGAATCTCGCGGTGGAAGTAGCCCTCGTCGATGCCGGTGAGGACGCCGTCGCGGACGGAGCCGTCGCCCATCTCGCGTATCTCCTCGATGTAGGCCATCGCCTCCGCCTCCACATCGTCGGTGAGCGACTCGACGAAGAAACTGCCGCCGAGGGGGTCGATGACGTCCGCCGCGCCCGACTCCTCGGCGATTATCTGCTGGGTGCGGAGGGCGACGCGAACCGCCTCCTCGCCGGGGAGCGCGAGTGCCTCGTCGAAGCTGTTCGTGTGGAGGCTCTGCGTCCCGCCGAGGACGCCCGCCAGCGCCTGAATCGTCACGCGGACGATGTTGTTCAGCGGTTGCTGGGCGGTCAGCGACTGCCCCGCCGTCTGCGTGTGGAACTTCAGGCGCTTGGACGCGTCGTCCTCGGCGTCGTACCACTCCTCCATCACGCGCGCGTAGATGCGTCTGGCGGCGCGGAACTTCGCCACCTCCTCGAAGATGGAGTTGTGCGAGTTGAAGAAGAAGGAGAGCAGGGGCGCGACGGTGTCCACGTCCATCCCGCGTTCGAGGGCGTCCTCGACGTACGCGAAGCCGTCGGCGAGGGTGAAGGCGAGTTCCTGTACCGCGGTCGAACCCGCCTCGCGGATGTGGTAGCCCGAGACGGAGATGGGGTGGAACTTCGGCGTCTGTTCGGCCGCGAACTCCACGGTGTCGGTCACCATGTCGAGCGACGGCGCCGGCGGGATGACCCACTCCTTCTGCGCGATGAACTCCTTCAGCATGTCGTTCTGGAGGGTGCCGCGAATCTCCTCGCGCGGGACGCCCTGCCGGTCGGCGAGGGCGACGTACATCGCGTATATCACGGGCGCGGAGGGGTTGATGGTGAACGAGGTGGACACCTCGCCCACGTCGATGCCGTCGAACAGAATCTCCATGTCGCGGAGGGTGTCGACGGCGACGCCCTCCTTTCCGACTTCGCCGTCCGAGAGGGGGTCGTCGGAGTCCTTCCCCATCAGCGAGGGCATGTCGAACGCCGTCGACAGTCCGGTCTGGCCGTTCTCGACGAGGAAGTGGAACCGGTCGTTCGTCTCCTCCGCGGTGCCGAACCCGGCGAACTGCCGCATCGTCCACGTCCGACCGCGGTACATCGTCGGGTACGGGCCGCGAGTGAACGGGAACTCACCCGGGAAGCCGAGGTCCTCCTCGTAGTCGACGTCCGCCACGTCGTTCGGGGTGTACAGGTCGTCGACTTCGAGGTTCGAGACGGTCGCGAATCGGTCCTTTCGCTCCCCGAACCGCTCTCGCGTCGGGTCGCGGGTCTCCGACTCCCAGTCCTCGCGGGCCTCACGGATGTCCGCGAGTTCGTCCTCGTCGTACATGGCGCAGAATTTGCCGGGCAAATGATTAAGGATTCGGGTCCCGGCGCGGTGGTCGGCGAGACGAATCGACAAGCCAGTTATCCCCGCCCGGCGTGAACGTCAGCGTATGTGCAACCGACGACACGCGGACGACGGTCCCGGACTCCGACGACGGCGCGTCCTCTTCGCCGGTGCCGCCGTGGGGGCGGCGGCGCTCTCGGGATGTCTCGGGGGTGGTGGCGGCGACCAGGCGTCGGCGCCGCCGGCGGAGACGATACCCGAGGGCGCGACGTGCGAGGTGTGCGGGATGAACATTCGGCAGAACCCCGGCCCTTCGGCGGAGATTTTCTACCGCGACCAGCGACCGAACGACCACGAGAACCCCGCCCGGTTCGACAGCACGTGGGAGGCCTACCAGTACGAGTTCGAGAAGGACGACGCCGGGTGGGAGGACGTCGCCTTCTACGTCACCGACCACTCCGCGGTGGACTACCGGACGTTCGAGGACGGCGGCGACACGTTCATCTCGCGGCACTACGAGGCGTCGACGTTCGTGCCGGCTGCGGACGTGACGTACGTCGTGGACTCCGAGGTGAAGGGGGCGATGGGCCGTGACCTCGTCGGCTTCACCGAGAGGCGGACGCGGAGTCGTTCCAGTCGGAGTGGGGCGGGTCGCTGGCGACGCACGACGAGGTGACGCCCGAAGTCGTCGCCGGCCTCGGGCGGTGATGGCGCTTCTCACGCCGTCGGAGACGAAGTGGGTCGTCGCCGCGGTGGCGGCGGTACTCGTCCTCGCCAGCCTCTCGTTCGCCCTGACGCCCGTCAGCGGCGAGCAACTGCGCCCCGTGGCGTTCTCCGACACCGTGAGCATGGGCGGGACGGGCGTCGACGCCCGTCGGGCCGACGCGGAGGGGTTCGCCATCCCGCGCGCGGAGGTGTTCTTCTCGGGCTACCGCTACGTCGTCGGCTACGTCGGCGTCGACACCGCGGCGAGCGAACTCGCCGACCCGGGGACGCAGCGACAGTTCGGGCGCCGTTGGCCGTCTACGTCTCGGACTTCTCGACGGTGACGCCGACGCTGACCGACGAGGGGTTCGTCGTCCCCGAACGCGGCCCGGGCCGTCGGGTGGACGGCCGGGCCGTCGGCCCACTTCGTCGTCGGCAGCGACGCCCGGGTCCCCTCCGGTCCGACGGTGCTCCCGTTCTCCGAGGCGGCGGACGCCCGGCGGTTCGCCGCGGCCCACGGCGGCAGCGTGGTGGACTGGGAGACGCTCCAGTCGCGCCTCGGCGACCGCCTGCAGGACGCCTCGCCACCGGTCGAACGCGCGGAGGCGACTCGGCACGCGTGGGCGAACGACACGGCTGGCGGCGGCCGGCGCGCGCGGACCGGCCGCGGTCGGTCGTCGTCGGCCGCGACGCCCCCACCGTCGCCGCCGCCGTCGCCGCGGCCCCGCCGAACACCACCGTCTACCTGCCGCCGGGGACGTACGACGTGGACGCCGTCGAGGTGAACGACTCCGTCACCCTCGCCGGCGCGGGGCCGGACACCGTCGTCCGCGGCGACGGCGAGGGGAGCGTCCTCGTCCTCCGGGCGGACGGCGCGGCGGTGCGGAACCTCCGCGTCGAGGGCGTCGGCCCCGTCGGAAGTCGCGGCATCGACAGTCGAAACGAGTCGATGGACTGGGACACCACGGTCCAGTTGGCATACGGCTACGGCGACGCGGCCGTCGTGCTGGACGGCGTCGACGACGGCGTCGTCGCCGACGTGACGATAGACACGCCCGCCAGCGGCGTCGTCGTCCGCGACAGCGACGACTCGGTGCTGCGGAACCTGACCGTCCGCGGCGCCGACACCGCCTCGGAGGGCTTCATGGGCGTCGTCCTCATCGGCGGGCGGAGCGTGGTCGAAGAATCCACCTTCGTCGGCGGCCGCGACGGCGTCTACACGCACCGCGCGGACGGGAGCGTCGTCAGGGACAACCGCTTTTCGCCCGGACGCTACGGCGTCCACGAGATGTACACCTCCGGGACGCTGGTCGCAGACAACACCGTGCGCGACGCGCAGATGGGCGTCGTCGTGATGACCCGACCGACGGACAACCTCGTCGTCGGCAACGTCGTCCGAGACAGCACCTACGGCGTCGTCCCCGCCGGCGGCGACTCCTACTACGGCGAGAACGTCCTCGTCGGCAACGTGTACGGTCTGACGGTCGCGGGCGACCGGAACACGTTCGACTCGAACGTCGTCGTCG
>NZ_WPCD01000110.1:0-12330 GCF_009741955.1 Halogeometricum sp. CBA1124
GCCGGTAGGCGTCCTGTTCGAACTCGGGGAGACTCGCCACCCACCGGCCGGTGACCTCGGCGTACGCGACGGGCCGGCCTGACTGTAGGTGAGGTGTGCGTCCTCGCGGCCGGCGACCCACATCGACCCCTTCGCACGGACGACGGCGTCGGGCAGGTCCGCGAGGACGGCGGCGACTCTGCCGGGGTGGAACGGCCGCCGACGGCGGTAGACGAACGAGTCGATGCCGTACTCCTCCTCGGGGTGGGAGTGCTGGTGGTCGTGGTCGGCGTGTCCGCCGTGTTCGTGTTCGCCGTGTTCGTGGTCGTGCCCCTCGTGTCCGCGGTCCTCGGCCTCGTGACCGTGCCCACCGTCGGCGTCGTCCGCCGATTCCTCGGCGTCCAGCACCCGCTTCCAGCCGGCGCGTTCGGCGGCGGTCTGCGGGTCGAACAGGCCGACGCCGAGGAGGCGGTCTATCGGTACCTCGCCGTACTCGGCGGCGACGACGTCGGCGTCCGGCCGGAGGGCGCGAACGACCGACTCCACCCGCGCGCGTTCGGCCTCGGTCACGAGGTCACACTTGTTGAGGACGACGACGTCCGCGAACTCCACCTGTTCGACCAGGAGGTCCGAGAGGGGCCGCCGTTCCCCTTCGCCGCCCTCGGCGACCGTCTTCTCGGGGGCGCCGTCGCCGTCGAACGTGTCGGCGAACAGGCGCGCGTCCACGACGGCGACGACGGCGTCCACGTCGTACTGCGCGGCCGCCGGCGACCCGCCCGTGAACAGGCGGGCCACCGGGGCGGGTTCGCTGATGCCGGAGGGTTCGACGACGAGGTGGTCGAAGTCGCGTTCGCGGGCGAGGCGAACCACCGCGGTTTCGAGGTCGTCGCGGAGTTCACAGCAGATGCACCCGTTCGACAGTTCCGCGACGGTGCCGTCGGCGACGGAGAGTTCCGACTCCTCGCTGACGAGTTCGGCGTCGACGTTCAACTCGCCCATGTCGTTGACGAGGACGGCGATGTCCCTGTCGCCGGCGTTCCGGAGGATGTGGTTCAGAAGCGTCGTCTTCCCCGCGCCGAGACTGCCGCTGAGAACCGTCACCGGCGTCGCGTCCGTCGTGCCCAGACCCATAACCGCGATTGGTTCGTCACGGTATATCAACGCACGGACTCGCCGACGCGGAACGCGACGGCCGCTACGCGGGGTCAGTCGTCCTCGTCGCCGTCTCGGCCGCCCGCACCGCCGGCGTCGTCCGACGAGAGCGGTTCCGAGAGCCGGTCGAACCGGCGCTGGGCCGACTCGCGCCGCCGACGCGTCTCCGCCGGTTCGTACGCGATTTCGGTCCGGTCGCTCCCGCGAACCGAGACGGTGAACCGCGCGTCCTGGTGCCGACCCTCGGGAGGGAGCAACGCCGTCGGGACGACGAGTTCGTCCGTCGTCGTACCGTCCGCTTCGAGCAGCAGCACCGCGCGCTCGTCCTCGAACCGGTCGAGGACGGCGCCGTAGGTTCGGTCGCTCACGAGTACGTCTCCCTGAGGACGACCGTCCCCTCGTCGTCGGTCACGACGACGGTGTCGCCGCCGTTGTTCCAGACGGGCGCACCCGACCCCCAGTAGCGGTCGGTCGCGCTATCCGTCCCGGCCCCGGTGTGGAGCGTCACCGACGCGCCCGGGTCGAGCGTGACGCCGTCCGGGAACCGGTAGGTGTGGTCCGCCTCGTCGCGCACCGTCCACCCCGAGAGGTCGAGTGCGGCGTCGCCCGCGTTCGTGAAGACGAGGTACTCGTCGTTCAGGTTGTCCCACTCGTCGCCCGACGCGTCCGCGTGCACCTCGACGAGCGACAGCGTCCCCGCTGTGGGCGCATCCGTCACGGTGGAGGGCGACGCGGGCGTCGAAGTGACCGCCGCAGTCGGCACCGGCGTCGCAGTCGGCGTCGCGGTCGGTTCCGGCGTCGGCGTCGGCATCGCCGTCTGCGGCGTCCCGACGACCGACTCGTTCGCCTCGCTGTCGTTCGCGGCGACGAAGTACCGGCGGTACGACACCGACCCGTTCGCCTCGGGTTCGACCGGCGGCGCGGACCGGAGTCGCGTCGCGTTCGTCGTCGCGTTTCGCTGCGTCCAGACGCTCAGGTTGCGGCCGTCGCTCCGGAGGACGACGTCGCCGTGCGTCCCCGTCCAGTACGTCGGAACCGACCGGTTCGCGAGTCGCCGGAGCGTCTCGTCGTGCGGGTGGCCGTACTGCGAGTCGTACGCGCTGGAGACGACGACGACGCGGGGCGCCGTCGCGTCGAGGAACGCTTCGCTCGAACTCGACCGACTCCCGTGGTGGCCGGCGGCCAGCGCCGTCGAATCGAGCGCCGCGCCGTAACGCCCGACGAGGTACGACTCGGCTTCGTTCTCGCCGTCGCCGGGGAACAGGAACTCGTGCCCGCCGTGTTCGACGGCGAGGACGACGCTGTTCTCGTTCCGCTGGCCGTCTGCCAGCGGTTCCGCCGGCGGCGCTAACACCCGCGTCTCGACGCCGCCGAACGGAATCGTGTCGTTCGCGCCCGTCCGGTAGAGCGGCACGTCGTGCGCCTCGACGGCGTCGAGGTACCGGCCGTACGTCTCGGACGACGAGACGATGCCGGAGTCGTACACCGCACCGACGCCGTCCGCCTCCGTCTCGAAGTACTCGACGACGGCGGCGTGCCCGCCCACGTGGTCGGCGTCCGCGTGCGAGGTGACGAGGTGGTCAATGCGGGTGACGTCGTTCGCCCGCAGGTACTGGAGGACGTGGCGGCCGTCGTCGCGCCAGTCGCCGGTGTCGACGAGGAGCGTCTCGCCGTTCGGCGCGACGAGCAGCGTACTCGACGACTGCCCGACGTGGACGAAGTGCACTTCGAGCGTCCCGTTCGTCGCCCCGGTGAGGTTCGCCGCGGTCCCGTTCCGCGCCGTCCCGGTCCGCAGCGCCGACGACTCGGTGTCTCGGACGGGCGTCGGAGACGCCTGCGGCGCGTCCGTCTGCGCCGTCGCTCCCGTCCCGTCCGTCGCCGCTCCGAGGGTACCGGCGCACCCGGCGACGACGAGGAGGAGTGCGACGGCGACCACCGCGAGCGACCGCTGATAACTCATGCGCAGACGTGACGGCCCGACGACAAAAGTGGCGGTCGCGGCGTCAGTGAACTTCGCTCAGACGTGACAGTCGGCGTAGTTGGTCGGAACGCGGACCGCCTCTCGCCCGAACGCCGGCCGTGTGTCGCGCCCGACCCTTCCGCGCCGAACTGCCAGGCCGTCGAGACGACCGGCAGTCTCCGGCGCGGACGACCCAGAACCCGCGCGTCGTCCGTGAGCGATACCCTTTTCCGCGGCCGAGGGGGTACGTGAATCAATGACACTTGCGGACCGAATCGCCGAGTACCGGGAGGCCGTCGCGGAGTGGCTTCGCGGGTTCTACCACGGACTCATCTCGCACCCGGCGTACGAGAAGATAGAGCAGGAGGCCGAAGACCAGGAGGACGCGTTCATGCTGGCGTGTTTCCCCGAGCGTTCGGCATCCCGAGTCCCGTCTCCTACTACACCGCCGAACTCCTGCCGTACCTCGAAGACGAGTTCGAGGCGTGGGAACGGCGGATGTGGGACCGCGGGTCGCTTCTCGAACGCAAGGGGCACCAGTACCACTTCTGACGATGCGCAAGTTCGTCTTCTTCGGCGGTAAGGGCGGCGTCGGAAAGACCACCATGTCGTCGGCGTACGCGCTGAAGTGCGCCCGCGAGGGCCTCCGAACCCTCGTCGTCTCCACGGACCCCGCACACAGCACCTCGGACGTGTTCGACCAGCAGTTCGACGACGACCCGCGGGCGGTCGAGGGCGAGGAGAACCTCTACGGGATGGAGGTGGACCCGGACACCGAGGTGGAACGGCACCTGATGGAGACCAAGCGGGCGATGGGCGACCAGGTGAGTCCCGCGATGGTCAACGAGATAGACCGGCAGATAGAGATGGCCCACCAGACGCCGGGGGCGTACGAGGCGGCCCTGATGGACCGCTTCATCGAGGTGATGCGGTCCGCCGAGGAGTTCGACCGGGTCGTCTTCGACACGTCGCCGACGGGCGGCACCCTCCGCCTCCTCTCGCTTCCGGAACTGCTGGAGGGCTGGATAGACCGACTCGTCTACAAGCGCGAGAAGTCCATCGACCTGTACGAGAAGGCGGCCATCGGCAACAACGAACCCCGGCGCGTGATGGAGGGCGACCCCATCCTCGACCGACTCCGAACCCGGAAGGAGCGGTTCGAGTTCGCCGGGAAGACGCTCCGGGAGGACGCCGCCTTCTTCCTCGTCGTCAACCCCGACGAACTCTCCATCCGGGAGACGCGCCGCGCCGTCGAAGACTTGGAGGAGTACGGCCTGACGATTCGCGGCCTCGCGGTCAACCGCCTCACCCCGGAACCCGAACCGCACGAGGAGGGCCGCGGCGCGCGCTTCCTCCGAGACAGAGTCGAGACCGAACGCGAACGCCTCCGGGAACTCCGCGAGACGTTCGACTATCCGGTCGTCGCCGAAGTCGTCACCCGCGTCTCGGAGGTGAAGGGCGACTTCCTGGCGGAGGTGGCCGACGAACTCGACATCGACGTCGCCGTCGAACCCCGAACCTGACTGCCCGAAAAGCGGTCACGTCGGGCGTCGTTGGGGGGACTCCGCACGACTCGTGACTTTTATTCCGGCGAAATTCGGACAATCGGAACAATTCAGCGAAGTTGGTGGACGACCTCCCACAAACCGGCCGGCGAGAACGAGCGTATTTTGCCGAATTCTCGCGGTAGAGGCGACTCTCCGAGCGGTTTCGAACGTAACAATCGTTAGCATTAAGTCACGGTTTTCCATGAGCAAGAATGAGGCTCGACACCATGGTACAAGTCATCTGGCTCGTGGCGGCGGTGCTAGCGCTGTTCTCGGTGGGGTATCTCGGCTACTCGAGATATCTCGCGCAGTTCGTCGAACTCGACGACAGTCGTGCGACACCGGCCCACAAGTACGAAGACGGACAGGAGTACGTCCCGGCGAAGAAGCCGGTGCTCCTCGGGCATCACTATTCGAGTATCGCGGGCGGAGCGCCCATCGTGGGGCCGATAACCGCGGGGGTCGTCTGGGGATGGTCCCCGCCTTGGCGTGGATCGCCATCGGAAACCCGCTGATGGGAAGCGTCCACGACTTCGTCTCGCTGTCGGCCAGCCTCCGACACGAGGGGAAGTCTATCGGCTACATCATCGGCGAGTACGTCGGCGAACGCGGCAAGAACATGCTGCTGTGGTTCGCGTTCCTGACCATCATTCTCGTGGTGGCGGTGTTCGCGCTCGTGGTCGCCATCGTGTTCAACGCCTACCCCGAGGCGGCCACGGCGAGCCTGATATACATCGGGCTGGCCGTGCTGCTCGGGGCGTACCTGTACCAGCTGAACCTCCCGTTCATCCCGGGGACGGTGGCGTTCGTCACCGCGATGTTCGTCGGCGTCTGGGTGGGGACGCAGTACCCCCTCGCGCTGTTCGAACCGGCGTCGCGCGCTCCCGCGTCGACGTTCGTCCTGTTCGGCGGGAGCGGGTCGTGGATTCCGGCCGCCGGGTCGCTCGGCGCGAACACCGCGGCGTGGGTGCCCATCATCCTCCTCTACGGTGCGCTCGCGAGCGCGCTTCCGGTGTGGGTGCTCCTGCAACCGCGCGACTACCTCTCGTCGTTCCTGCTGTACACCGGCGTCGGCGGGGCGCTGCTCGCCATCATCGTCGGGACCGTCCTCGGAACCTCGAGCCAGCCGCTCGTGACCAATCTCGAACCGTTCTACGGCTTCATCGGCCGCTCCGGCGCTCCGCTGTTCCCGCTGCTCTTCATCACCATCGCCTGCGGGACCATCAGCGGCTTCCACTCGCTCGTCTCTTCGGGGACGACTTCGAAGCAGCTCAATCAGGAGTCCGACGCGCGCCTCATCGGGTACGGCGGGATGCTCGGCGAGGGCCTCCTCGCCACCGTCGCGCTCATCAGCGTCGCGCTCGTCGCGCCCGAAGTCGGCGGCGGCATCGGACTCGCACTGCCGACGTTCGCGACGGGCGGCGGCATCATCCTGACGAGCTTCGGTATCCCCACCTCGTTCGGGGGGCCGTTCATGGCGCTCGTCCTCGTGAGCTTCCTCCTCACCTCGACGGACACGGCCGTCCGCCTCGGTCGGTACATGATGGAGGAGATAATCGGCACGCCCGAGTCCTCTGTCGAGTCGTTCGCCGCGGACCGCTACGGGAACGCCGTCGTGCAGGCCGTCCCGGCGTACGTCCTCATCACGAGCGGGTCGTGGCTGACGCTGTGGCAACTGTTCGGCGGCGCGAACCAGCTGCTCGCCGCGCTCGCGCTGCTCACCGCGACGGTGTGGCTGGCCAACTGGAGCGAGTCCAAACAGCTCGTCAGCACCGGCGGCCCGATGGTCGTCATGGTGACCATCACCGTCATCGGTCTGCTGTGGCTCGCCATCCACGACAACATCTACGCGAAGTTCCTCGACAGCGCGTGGATGGCCGAGGCGACGACGTTCGCGATGGTGTCGGCGGTCGTCCAGATACTCATCGCGTTCGTGCTCATCTACCTGGCGCTGTCGCTGGTCGTGATGGGCTATCGGAACATCCAGCGCGTCCGCGAGAACCCCAGCGAAGGCGGCTTCTCGCCGGGCGACGACTGAGCCGTCGCCGACGCGACGGCAGACGAGACCCGCCGCCCGAGCCCTCCTCCTCTCTCTTTCGCCGTTCGCCAGCGACGGCTCAGACCGTCGCTTCGGAAATCGCTCTTCGACGGCGGATTCAGAAGTCGTTCAGCGCCGCAGACGGTCCAGCACGCGGGCGACGACGCCGCGGCGGTTCGGCGTGGTCACGTCGTCCCAGAGGGTGAACGCCTGCGCCACGTCCGCGCCGTCGCTCGCGACGCTGTCTTCCTCGTCGGGGGCGACGACGGCGAGGTTCACCTCGTAGTGGCCGTAGTAGCCGAACTTGATGAGGTTGCGGTCGGAGAAGTCGGCGACGAACGACCGCACGTCGTCGGCTATCTCGTCGGCGACGACGACGAACGTGAAGTCCGTGCCGTAGTGTTCCTCGTCGGCGACGAACCAGTCGTCGCCGTCGGCCAGTTCGTGGGCGAGTTCGACCAGTCGCTCCAGTTCGCCGACGGAGGTGTGGGCGACGCGCCGGGCGAACAGGAACTCGTGGCTCTCGTGGTTGGCGTAGTTCAGCGCCGGGTGGAAGAAGTGCTTCTCCGACTCGATGCGCATCTCGCCGAACAGGTCGAACCGCTCGCCCTCGACCGTCCGCCCGCGTTCGAGGTCGTAGTTGAACAGCAGTCGGTCCGACACCCTGTCGAGGTACTCGTCCTCCCAGTCGGGCACGTCCGAGAGGTCGATACCCGCCTCCTCGGCGGCGGCCTTCGGGTCGAAGGCGTCGTCGGCCGCCTCGCTCATTCCGCCGCGTCCTCCGGGTCGTACGCCACCGCGTCGCCGGAGACGGCGGGTGCGCCGACGGCGAGCAGTTCCACCGGCTCGGTCGCGTCCGCGGGGTTGTACGCTCGCTGCGGGCTGTTCGGGTCGACGGCGAACAGGTCCCCCGCCGGCACCTCGTACGTCTCCGCGGGCGTCTCGACGAACAGCGTGCCGGAGAGGACGTAGAACGCCTCCTCCTGCTCCTCGTGGTAGTGGTACGCCAGCGGCACCTGCTCGCCGGGGGCCGCGCGGAAGCGGTTGATGGCGACGTGCTCCAACCCCGCCGCCGCCGACAGCCGTCGCATCTCGCAGGGTCGGTCCTCGACCGTCTCCACCTCGTCGCAGTCCACGACACGATATCCCATACCGGGTCAAGCGAGTACGGCTAAAAAAAGCGCCTCGGTGCGACGCCGTCCCAACACTTTAGCCGCGAGCCATCCAACCGCACGTGAACAGCACTCATGTCCGGGAAGAAGACCGAGTCCTGCGGCCGATGTGCGATGTCCACCGTCGTGGACGCCGCAGACGACGGCAGCGAGGGGTCGAACCCGTTCGACGGGGGCCGAATCGAACTGTCCGACCGCGAGTTGCGGACCACCTCGCCCGCCGCGTGGGCGTCCCGACTGGTCTCGCGCCTCGACGGCGCCGCCACCCGGTTGGTCTACGGCCGTCGGTGACGACGCGTCTCGTGTCGCCCGTCGACGTGTGACAGAGAACCAACACGCAAGTAGAGTTTTATAGCCCTCCGAACTTAGACCTGCCATCGAGATGGAAGAGAGCGTTTCCGGCTTCAAAACGCGGGGGTCGTGGGGTGACGTCGTCGAGCACGGCGAACGTATCACGCGCGCCCTCCGCGAGGCGGGCGTGGACAGCGACGCCTTCGAGGAGTGGGACGAGTGGCGCCCCAAGGCGCACGAACGGCTGAACGAGGACGTCAACGAGAAGACGGCCGCGCAGGCCAGCGTCGGCGAAGGGCAGGGCGAGAAGGCGGGGAAGGACCCGAACGAGGACCTCCAGACCGCCGGCGAGAAACTGTCCGAGTCGTACCAGAAGGTGGACGAGGGCGACAGCGACGGCGCCGTCGAACGCTGGAGCGAGTCCATCGGCTACGTCGCCCGCGCGGCCGACTCCGCCGGCCGAAAGGCCCTGCGGAAGGTCGAAGACACCGTCTACCGGAAGGTGATGACCCAACTCGCCCCGTACTACTTCGACAACGAACTCATCAGCGCGAACATCCAGAAGTCCACGCGCGGTGAGGGCGACGTGACGTTCATCTTCGAGGTGAACGTCAACGACGACGAGTTGAAGTCGCACGTCAGCAGTCGCCTCGGCGAGTACGACGACGAGGTGGACCGCTGGCACGTGGACATCGAGAAGGAGACGACGACGGCCGAGGCGGCCGAGGGCGTCGAACCCCCCGAGTCCAAGACGGAGTCGAACTACACGACGAACTGACCGCGACCGGCCGCGGTCGCTCCCCGCTCTCTTTTCCTCTTCACTTTACCGTCCTTCCAGCGACGCCGCCACCGCGCGCAGGTTCGACAGTCGCTCCGCGACCGAGGGATGCGTCCGCGCGGCGATGGCCGCACTACCGTCCGCGTCGCGGCCGTGTGCGTCGCCGTCGTCGCCGCCGTCGGTTCCGAACCCGTGCGGCAGGAAACAGAGGCCCCGGAGCGTCGGCGACGCGGCGCGCAGGTCACGTCGGGTCCGGTCGACGTCCGCCAGCGCCCGAATCGCACTCGCCATCGCCGCGGGGTCGCCCGTCGCCCGCGCGCCCGCCCGGTCGGCGACGAGTTCGCGCCGCCGCGACAGGCGGCGGGTGAGGACGACGGCCGGCGCCGCGAGGAGGCCGAGGAGGACGCTCCCGAGGAGTGCGGTGCCGACGACGACGACGGCGAACCCGCCGAGCGAGGACGCCGAGAGCGCGGGTCCGGGGAGTCGCGGGACGGCGGCCGCGTAGAGGCCGACCAGTCCGACGCCGGCGAGGAGGGTCCCCGCCCCGCCGTCGGGGAGCACCGACTCCGTGACCGAGTACTCACCGTTGGCGAGGGCGGGGAGAGCCGTCGCGAGCGTCATCACCGTCGCGTCGCGGTTCTTCACGTGCGCGAGTTCGTGCGCGAGGACGGCGTCGAGTTCGTCCGCGCCGAGGGCGTCGAGCAGGCCCCTGCTGACGACGACGGTGGCAGCGCGCGGTCCGCCGACGGCGAGCGAGTTCGGCACGTCGCTCTCGACGACGGCCAGTGCGGGCGGTCGGAGGCCGAACTGCGCGGCGAGACGGGTGAGTCGGGCGCGGAGTTCGGGACGTGCGGCGTCGCCCACTCGTTCCGCGCCGACGGCGTCGAGGACGCCGCGCCCCGCGTAGCGAGGTGGCCGACGAGGGCGACGGCGGTGACGGCGCAGACGACGATGCCCCCGACGAGGACGCTGGACGCGCCGGGCGGCAGGAGCGGTTCGACCCACGGCGCGAGGAGGTACGCGAAGACGGTGACGGCGGCGACGTCGACGGCGACGACGAGTGCGAGCGTCGCGGCCATCTCGCCGGCGAGGGCGGCGTCCGGCGTCGGGTCGCCGTCGCCCGAGGCGGAGCGGTTCGGAGTGGAGGGCGGCATCTCGGTTCGATGGTCGTGAGAGGAGGGATAAATGTTTCCCGGAGAGGACAAGGACTTTACCAATCTACCCCCCACCGTCTCCCGTGTCACGCGACCCTACACGCGCCGCCCTCGCCCTCCTCTGCGTGGTCGTGGTCCTCTTCGGCGGGTCGCTGTTCCCGACGGCCGGGTTCGGCTCCTACCCGACCGGTCTCGGCGGCGGGAACGGCCTCTCGGACGCCGACGGCGGACCGCCGGACACCGCCGTCGGAGACGGGACCACGCCGTCGCCCGCCGCGCCGACCGAGACTGCGGGGACAGCAGACGACGGCGACGAGACGGCGACGCCCACCGCGACGGCGACACCGACGGCGACGGAGACGCCCGGCCCCGACGGACGGTCGGGCGACGGAGGCGGCCTCGCCGGGGCTCTCACCGGCCTGTTCTTCCTCCTCGGAACGCCGGCCGTCGGACTCCTCCTGTTCGCGTTCGGTCCGCGTCTCGACGAGGGGAGGACGTTCGCCGGCCTCCCCGTCGGCCGGTTCCAGACGAACCTCCGGTCGCTCCTGGCGGCCGTCCCGCGACGGACTACCTCGTTCGTCGTCGGCCTGTCGGCGTCTCTCCCGGCCCTCCTCGACCGGGTCGGCACCGTCGCCGGCGACGCCGCGGCGGCCGCCGGCGTCCTCGCGGGTGGCCTCCTCCGCGGCGGCGGTCGGACGCTGGCCGTCCTCGGGGGCGGTCTCGGCACCGTCGCCACCTCCCGCCCCGCGCGTTCGAGGGCGGGCTCTCGGCCCTGTTCGGCGGCCTCCGCCGCGCGGGGTCGGGGGGCCTCTCTCGGCGTCGGCGGCGTCGGCGAGCGACGACGACGCCGCGACGGCGACGACCACCGACGACGCGACGGACGACGACCCGGCCCCTCGGACCGTCGAGGAGGCGTGGGCGCTGATGGCCGACCGCGTCCCCGTCGGCAACCGGCGCGCGGCGACGCCCGGCGAGTACGCCCGCGCCGCCGTCGCCGCCGGCCCCCGAGGCGGCCGTTCGACGACTGACTCGCGCGTTCGAACGCGTCCGCTACGGCGGCGCGTCGGGCCGCGAGGACTCCCGGGCGTCCGGGACGCGTTCGCCCGGATTCGCGCGTTCCTCGACGGCGGTGACGACGCGTGACGCCGCCGTGGCTCACCCCTCGTCGGGCCCTCGTCGGCCTCGCGGCCGCGTCGCTCCTCGGGGCCGTCCTCGCCGTCCTCCCCGGGTGGCTGGTGCCGACGTTCGTCGTCGGCCTCGCGAGTTCGCCGCTCGCGAGTTCGTCGCTCGTCGTCGTCGCCGCCGGTCTGGCGGGTCTGTACGGCCTCCGCGTCCTGACCGACGACGAGGACGACGCGGACCGGCGGGAGCGACGGCCGACCGTGCGGTTCCCGTCACGGCCGCCCGAAGTCGCCGTCCACGACGTCCGCCGCGTCGTCGGCGAGGACGTGAACGGCGCGGCCAGTTCCGCGGACGCCGACGAGCAGTGGCGTCGGCGTCGGCATCAGCGGCGGGCGCACGCGACGCTCCGCGCGGCGGCCGTCGACGCCGTCACCGAGTCGACGGGCTGTTCCCGCCAGGCGGCCGCACGACTCGTCGCCGAGGGCCGGTGGACCGACCGACCCCGCGCCCGGGCGTACCTCGCGGAGGACGACGCGATTCGCCGACCGCTCCGGACTCGCGTCCGCGACTGGGCGGCCGGCGAGCGAACCGAACGCGCCGTCCGCGCCACCGTCGCCGCGATTCTCGCCGTCCGGGACGGCGACACGGGCCACCTCCGAGCCGAACTCTCGGCCGTCGAATCGGCGGACGGCGACGGACCGGACGCCGACGCGCGCGACGCCACCGATGCGGTGTCGGCGTCCACGCCGTCCGCGGAGTCGACCTCCGGTGGGAACCAGCGGCCGACTCGACGGGTCGAAGCCGAGGCCGACGGCGGCCGGCGACCCCGAAGCCAGCGGGCTCCGTCGGACGCGTCGTTCGAGGGCGGTGAGCGTCGGTGAGCGCCGACGACCGCCGTTCCGGCCCCGCGCGGACGGAGGTGGGACTGGTGTTCGCGCTGTTCGCCGGCGCCGCGGGCGTCGTCGTCTCCGACCCGGCGGTGTTCCTCTCTTCGGTCGTCGGGGTGGCCTACGTCGGCTACCGGCACGCCAACCGCGCGCCGGACCCCGACCTGTCGCTCGACCGCACGCTGCGTACCGATTCGCCCGCGCCGGGCGACGAGGTGACCGTCGCGCTCACGGTGACGAACGAGGGCGA
>NZ_WPCD01000166.1:0-8364 GCF_009741955.1 Halogeometricum sp. CBA1124
CAAACCCCCGGACGGCTTCGCGCGGCGCGGTTCGAGATGGACAACGGAGACGTTGCCCTGTTTCTCTGGAACGACGCGTCGCCTACTGGATGGGGGAACACCGAGCGCCCCGAGACGCTCTGGCGGACGGACAAGAAGGGATGCGCCCCGTTCGCCGGCACCGTCCGGGGGTTCGACGACGGGTTCGTCCGAGCGCGGGTAGTATCGGTCCGTGAACGCCTGCAGGAGTTCGAACCGGGCGGGGGCCCCGCCGGGACTGTTGTAGACGACGAACAGGCCGGTGTCGCGCTCGGGGTACAGCGCGAGCAGGCTCTTGAAGCGGGGCGTGTCGCCCCAGTGACCGACGATGGTCTCGTCGTTGCGGTCCATCTCGATGAACCCGTACCCCATCCCGTTGAGTTCCGGGACCGACTCGGACTTCGTGAACTGTCGACGGTGCATCTCGCGGACCGTCTCCGGTTCGAGGATGCGCTCGGAGCCGTACGCGCCCTCGTTCAGGTGGGCGAGCGCGAACTGCCCCATGTCGGCCGCGGTCGTGCGGAGCGACCCGCCCTCGGGCGGAAGTGTCCATATCACGGGGTCGTGAGCCCGATACGCCCCGTTCTGGTAGGTGTATCCGACGGCACGTCGGGACTCCAACCGAGCGGGAAGCGGTTGGGCGTAGGTCGTGTCGTCCATCGCGAGCGGCGTGAAGATGCGGTCGTCGACCAGTTCGGTGAAACTCGCGTCGGACTGTTCGGCGAGCGCGTGTCCCGCCAGCGCCGTCCCGTAGTTCGAGTACGCGACGAACTGTCCCGGCGGCCTGACGCGCGCCGGCTGATGCTCGGCGAGAATTGCCTCCATCGAGCGTATCTCGCTGGGGTCGTCCGCGACCATCCCCGCGAAGGTGTCCTCGAAGCCCGCCGAGTGAGTCCCGAGGTGACGCAGCGTGACGGGGTCCTCGTACGTGTCCGGAACCGTGACCGCGGAGTCGGTCAGATAGTCGTCGACGTCGCGGTTGAGTTCGAGTCGCCCGTCCTCGACGCCCTGCATCACGGCCGTCCACGTCACGAGCTTCCCGGTCGAGCCGACGCTGAAAACCGTCTCGTCGGCGTCGACGGGTCGCCGCGATGCGAGGTCCGCGTAGCCGTAGCCCTTCGCGAGTACCACCTCGCCGTCGCTGAGGACGACGACGGCCGCACCCGGGATACGGTGCTCCTCCAACTGGCGCGCCATCGTCTCGTCGAGCCACGCCTCCGTCTCCGCCCGGTCGGACAGTTCGACCCGGTCGGTCGGAGCACCGGACGAACCGTCGGACTGAGCCGCTGCCGTACCGACCGGCGCGCTCACGAGTGCGAGGGTCACGAGGACGACGACGACGCTGTGGACGTATCGGTGGTGCACTAGTGGGCCTCTCTGTGCCCGTGTTTCAGTTCGGGTGGGACGGTCGACCCCGGCGGTCGGGGGAGTGGCCCCGGAACCGGCGACGACGACTCGCGAGTCGAGACGCCGTCGCTCATGCCGTCTCTCGGACGTCACTGGAATGCTCGCCCTTCTCGAGCAGAGAGCCGCCGAAGGCGACCATCCAGAGCATCACGGGGTAGACGATCATCCGCTCGGTCCCGCCGTGGCCGATGGGGCCGAACGCGGCGGCGTTCCCGCCGTCGCCGAGGGCCATCAGCACCACGAAGACGAGACCGAGTGCCCCCGCGAGGACGGCCAGCACCCGCATGACGCCGTCGAGGCGAGTCGCGCTCCCGATGGCCTGCACGTTGAAGAACACGAACGCGAGCAGCGCCGCGAGCCCGTGGAGGCCGCCGGTGTCGAGCGGGAAGAGGCCGGCGCCGACCGCACCGACGCCCGCCAGCGCGAAGATGGCCAGCAGCCAGCGCTTCCCGTGGGTGCGGTAGAAGAAGTACCCACCCAGGAGGTTGAGCACGCCGACGACGACCAGCGAGACGTTGAACAGGAGCGCCGTCTCCGGGAAGACGCCGAGGTCGCTGATGGCGGCCGCACCGAAGTCGTAGCCGGGGACCATCGCCGCCGCGAGCATGATGGCGGTCATGAACTGTGCAGCGAGTGCGAAGAAGCAGACACCCGCCAGTGTTCGGGGCGTGAACGTCACCCCCCGAATAGAGAACACCGATTCTGCCGTGGGTTGGAGTTGGCTCATCTGTCGTTCACCGTACGACTATTGGCTCGCCGAGGAGATAGCTCGAAACGCCCCTTCTCGGCGGGTGAGAACGAACGGTGGGTCGTTTCGAGCGACTTGGTGTGTCGCAGTGTCGTCTACCGCGTGACCGGCGTCGCTGACGAGGACGCCTCAGCTTTCGGTCTCGTCTCGACGCGTTCGGCGGCGAGGAGGACAGCTCCGCTGACGACAGTGCCGACCGAGTCGTTTCCGGTCGCCTCGGTCAGGCGTTCGCGAGAGTCGCCGAACCAGATGGCACCGCCGTGACGACGGTGACGCGTTCGAAGTTCGCCGTCGGCCGGCGCTTCGAGCGAACGAGCGCACATCTCTCCGTCGTCGTTCGAGGAATCGGACGGCAGACGCTCTCTCCGCGAGAGACTCGAAAAAATACCGGCGGTAGAGAACCGCGTTCGTCAGTTGTTGAACATCTGGCGCATCATCGGATGCATCTCCATCAACTGCTCTTCTGCGATCTCCTCGTACAGCTTGTACGTGATGGAGACCGTCAGCAGCAGTCCGGTTCCGGAGACGGAGCCGATGGTGCCGAGCATGTTCGCCATGACGGCGAGCAGTCCGACGAGTGCGCCGCCGATGACCGTCACCTGCGGGATGTACCGTTCCATCACCTTCTCGATGACCTGCGGGTTCCGTCGGAAGCCGGGAATCTGCATCCCGGAGTTCTGAATCTGCTTGGCGGTGGACTCGGGGCCCATCCCCGTCGTCTCCACCCAGAAGATGGCGAAGATTGCGCCACCGACGACCATGAACACGAGGTCGATGAGGACGCGCAGCAGAATCTGCGCGGGTTCCTGCGAGGTGAGCCCGAGGAACCACATCCAGTCGCCGCGCGACTGGATGGGTGCGAGGTAGTAGAACAGGCCACCGGTGACCTGCCCGTTGCTGTACGACCCCAGCCACCCCGGGAGGCCGGTCCAGTTGTTCAGGATGCGTCCGAGGAACTGGATGTTGGCCTGCAGGCGCGGACGAGGATCATCGGCAGGACGCTCGCGTAGATGAGCTTCACGGGGAAGCGGCCGCGGGCGCCCTTCACGCGGGCGTGCGACAGCGGAATCTCGACCCGGACGCTCTCCGCGTAGACGACGATGCCGAAGATGAGCAGCGTCGTGAACAGCGCGAGCAGTTGGCCCTGCCCGAGGAAGATGTCGGACAGGCCGCCCGGCGAGAGCGGCGACCCGATCTCGGTCGCCCCGGTCAGGATGCCGAACCACGTCGGGAAGAACCCGGACGTGCCGCCGAGACCCTGCCAGCTGAACAGCCCGGCGACGAGCTGCTGGCTGACGCCGGCGATGATGAACAGGCCCACACCGGACCCGACACCCCACTTGCTCACGATTTCGTCCATGAACAGGATGAGGACGCCGCCGACGAACATCTGCGCGAAGATGATGGTCTTCACGCCACCGACGCCGACGCCGAGCGACTGCGCGACCTGCTGGTCGGCGGGGAGGTACCCCCCGGCGAACACCATCGGGAGCCCGGTGAGACAGATCATCACGACCACCAGAAGCTTCTGCAGCCCCTGGTAGAGGATCTGGTCACGCGGGTCGTCGGTGTCGAGACCGAGCAGGTCGGCCCCGCCGAGCAGTTGCAGGACGATGCTCGCCGTGACGATGGGCCCGATGCCCAGCTGGAGTATCGACCCCTGCTGTCCGGCGAGGATGCTGCGGAACTGTCCGTAGAAGTCCCCGCTCGCGGTCTGCGTCTGCAGCCCGAACATCGTCACGTTCGTCAAGAAGAAATACATCACGAGGATGCCAGCGGTCCAGCCCAGCTTCCGGCGGAACGGGACGTGTCCCTCCGGACGGGCGACTGATGCATCCGCGTCAGCACCGGTTCAGCGGCCTCCTTCCATCCCATAGGTTACTCTTCGGAGCCTTCCTCGTCGTCCGTGTTATCTTCTTCGGCTTCGGCCTGCGCCTCTTCTCCGCGCTCGGAGAGTTCGGCGCTGCCGTCCGCTTCTTCGAGAAGTTCGACGGCCCCGGCGGTGAACGCGTCGGCGACGACGTGCAGTTCCTGACGGACCTGCCCGCCGCCGAGCACCTTCACCACGTCGGCGTCGTAGCCGTCCTCGGCCACGTCGCGCGCGTCGATGTGGTAGGCGTCGCCGTCCTTCTCGGCCACGTCGTCGGCCGCGAGGAGCGCGGCGTCCTCGTCGAGCTTCTGCACCTTCACTTCGACGACGGTGTCCTGCGCCGCTTCGGGACGCTTGAAGCCGTGTTTGCCGAGCGGTTCGTAGTTGTGGAACTCGTGTTTGTCGCGTCCCGCACGGCCGCGGCCGCCGCGGTGACCGGCACCGCGCCGGTTCTTGTGCGTGCCGCCGCCGTGGGTTCGGGACCCGCGCTGTCGTCGTTTCTTCGAGGTCATCGCATGTCCTCCAGGAGTTCGTCTATCTGGCCAGTCGAGTGCTTCCCGAGCTGACCGCCCTCTTTGGTGACGTGCTTCTGGCCCTTGTGACCGCCGCGCGGCGGGTGCAGGCGAAGCACCGGCGAGAGACCCTGCTCGCGCAGCGTCGTCTCCTCGTCGACGAGCGCCTCCGCGAGCGCGGTCACGTCGTCGTAGTCGGTGTTCTCCGCGAGCCAGTCGTCGTCGACCGTCTCGGAGCCCTCGGCGGGCTCCGCGCGGGACCGAAGGAGCGTCTCGACCACGTCGACGCTCGGTTCGCCGTGCGCGACGTAGTCGTTGACCTTCGTGAGCATCCCGCGGTAGGTGTCCGTCTCGGGGACGAACGCACAGTGGTTCACGCTGTGGATGTTGAGCATCTTCAGCGTGTCGTGCGTCGTCTGACTCATGTTCACGTCGCCGCGGAGCTGAACGACTGCCTGCATCAGTTACCCGCCTCCCGCTGCTTCTCGCGGGCGCGTCGCGGCGTCCGCGACTGCGACGCGTTCTTCAGCGCGTTGTACGTCGCCTTCGCGAGGTTGACCGTCGTCCGCGTGTTCCCGTTCGAGCGGGTCCACGCGTCCTGCACGCCGGCCAGTTCGAGGATGTTGCGGACGGTCTCTGCCGCCGCGAGTCCGAGGCCCTGCGGTGCGGGCATGATCTCGACCGTCACGGAGCCGGCCTTCCCTTCGGCCTTGCGCGTCAGGGAGTTCAGCCCGCCGGCGGAGTCTTCCCACGACCCGGAGCCGCGGTCCACCTTGATGATGTTCAGCTTCGCCACGTCGATGGCCTTCTGGATGGCCGAGCCGACCTGGTCGTCTCGGGCCTCGGCGTAGCCGAGGAACCCGTCGCGGTTCCCGATGGCGACGACACAGCGGAACTTCACACGCCGACCGGAGTCGGTCATGCGCTGCACCATGTTGATGTCGAGCACCTCGTCTTCGAGTCCGGGCAGCAGCTGGTCGACGATCTCCGCTTCCTTGAGCGGGAGACCCGTCTCCAGCGCCTGCTCCATCGAGGTGACGTCGCCGTCCTGTACCATTCGGCCGAGCCGCGTTCGCGGTTCCCAGCCGTTGCTGTTGCGTTGGCTCATGCGTCCTCCTGAAGTCGCTCGAGCACTTCGTCGAAGTGCTCAGGCAGGTTCGTGGCGTCGAAATCGCCGCTGTAGAGCGGCTCGTCGAGCTGCTCGGCGTACTCGGCGATGTGCTCGCCGCGGTTACGCGACCAGTCGGCCAGTACGTCTTCGTTGTGCGGGATTTCGAGGCCAGCGTCTATCGCTCCTTCCTGAACCGCGAACACCTTGTTGCCGGGCGTCGCCGTGTTCAGGCCGATGTCGAGGACGGCCTCGTCGAGGCCGGCTTCGACGGCGCGCTTCCCCGCGAGGTAGCCCGTCAGGTACGCGCTGGGGAGGTTGCCCGTGGGGGCTTCCCAGCCGTAGTCTGCGAGGTCCTCGGAGGAGGCGGCCGCGTGAGTGGTGTCTCCGTTCGGTCCGGGGGATATCAGCTGCGCCCTGACGTGCTGGTTGCTCACGCGAGCAACGAGCCGGGGTTTGCCCGATTTCAGCAGGCGCAACCTCTGGTGGTAATCCGTCCGAACCTCGCGGCGACGCCGCATCGGCACCTTGTAGCGTGGTCCTGTCGCCATTATTCTATCTCCACGTCGTAGTTGTTGTCGATGTACGCTTCGAGCCGGTCCACGCTGTCGAACTCGCCACCGGACGCCTTGTTGTACAGTTCGCGGTACTGCGTCGGCGTCAGCGGCCCGTCGTCGCGAAGCTCCTTCAGGCGACGACGCTGCGCGCGGATTCGGCTGATCCATTCGTCCTTCGAGCTCTTTCGACCGCCGGACTTCCCTTTGCGGGAGCCGGGACCCTTCCGGTGCCCGTAGGAACGCTTCTCGGCGCGTTCGCGGGCGCGGCCCTTCGAGTTACTCTTGGCGTCTTTGGTACGAATCGTACCGTCGTCCACGAGTTCGCGGATGTCTTCGCGCGTGATGGCTTCCGCGATGTCGGCCTGTGCCTCGGGGTCGAACCAGACGCGGCTCTTACCGACGTCGAGGACGTCGGCGGCCATGCGTCGCTGTGCTTTCAGGTCGGTCATTCGTCGTCCACCTCCACTTCGACGTAGGTGGGGTTGAGAACGCGAATCTCACGGTCCTCGGCCTCTTCCTCGATGCGCTCGCGCTTGCGTGCGCCGACCGAAGAGGCGATGCGGACGGCCTCGCTGTCGCCGTCGACGCCTTCGAGGTCGTCCACGTTGTGGACGTGGACTTCCTCGAAGCCGGACGGGTGCAGGCCGCGGGCGGCCTCGGGCGACCGGAAGCCGGCTTCGACTTTCGGCCCCTTGCCCTTGATGCCTCGTCGCTGCTTCGAGAGGTTCCCGCGCGGCTTGCGCCACGAGGTGGGCGTCCGCTTCTTCTTGTGGTAGTCCTGTCGGTTGAACTGCGGCTTGCCCTCGCGGAGTTTCTGCGTGAGGGCGCTCGCCGTCTCGTCGTCGAGTTCCGGGGTCTTGTCGGCGTGGCCGCGGGGACGGAGTTCCGTCTCGACGTCCTCCTCGGCCGCCTCCTCGTCCTCGGTCTCGTCTTCGACTTCGGCCTCGGTCTCCTCGGAGACTTCGAGGCCACCGACGTCGGCTTTGATGCGTGCCGCGAGGGCGTTCCCGATGCCGGAGACGTCCGCGAGTTCCGATTGACTCGCGGCCTTCACGTCTTCGACCGACTCGTAGCCCGCCTCGCGGAGTGCGTCGCCCTTCGAGGGGCCGACACCGCTGATGTCTTCCAGTTCCTGAATCTCTTCGTCGGACATTTAGGCACCTCCAGTCTGCGGCTTCTGCGTGATGTAGACGCCGTCTTGGAAGACGCGCGTGTCCTTGTCCTTCACGCGAGTGAGTTGTTCGATGTCGGCTGCGGTCTGCCCGACGTCCTCTTTGTTGGGGCCGGTCAGGACCAGTTCTTCGCCGTCGATCTGTACGTCCGTGTCGCCGCGGATCTTCGCGTGGCGCGGCGACTTCTCGCCGAGGAAGTTCTCGATAACGACCTCGTCACCCTGCACGTTCACCTGCATCGGGAAGTGGGCGTAGTAGACTTCCATCTTGTACTCCCATCCCTCGGTGACGCCGTAGAGCATGTTCTCCACGTGGCTCTCGAAGGTGCCGATGGTCGCGTTCGTCTTCGCGTCCGTCTCCTCGGACTCGATGACGACCTGTCCGTCTTCGACGGAGACGCTGATGTCGGGGTACCAGAGCGTCTTCGTGACGCTCCCGTTCGACCCTTCGACGGTCAGGTCGAGATTCTTGACCTCGGCAGAGACGTCGTCCGGTATGTCGATTTCTACTCGGTTCATTGTCTCAGTACACGTAGGCGATTACTTGGCCACCGATGCCCTGTTCGCGGGCGTCGTAGTGGCTCATGACGCCGTGACTCGTCGTGACGATGAGCGTCCCGTAGTCACGGGCCGGGAGGAATCGCTTCTCCCACTTTTCGAACTCGTCTGCGCCCGCGGAGTAGCGGGGCTTGAGACGCCACATTCGTTGATAGCGCCATTCAGTTCGACCTCGAACGTTCCGGCCTTGCCGTCTTCGACGAACTCGAAGCCGTCGATGTACTCGCGGTCGTAGAAGACCTCGAGCACGGAGCCGATGACGTTGGAGGCGGGCTGTATCTCGTGCGACAGATGCCCCACGCTCTCGGCGTTGTTCACGCCGGCGAGCGCGTTGGCGAGGGGGTCATTTCCTGCCATAGCTATCGATACTTCTTGAATCCCATGTCGCGGGCGACCTCGCGGAAGCACTGACGGC
>NZ_WPCD01000274.1:0-3951 GCF_009741955.1 Halogeometricum sp. CBA1124
GGCCGCCGACTCCGACGAGGCCGAGACGTCGTGATAAGCGTACTCCTCGTCGCTGGCGTCCTCGTGGCGATGTTCGTCGCCTACAACATCGGTGGGTCGACCACGGGGCCGGCGTTCGGTCCGGCGGTCGGAGCCGACGCCATCTCCAAGCCCGTCGCCGCGGCACTGATGGGCGTGTTCTTCTTCCTCGGCGCCTGGACGCTCGGTCGGAACGTCGTGACGAAACTCGGAAGCGAATTGGTCGTCGACACCGGTATCTTCACGCTCGAATCCTCTATCGCGGTGCTCTTCTTCATCGGCGTCGCACTCCTGGTCGGGAACGTCTACGGCGTGCCGGCTCGACGTCGATGACCGCCGTGGGTGCCATCGCCGGTCTCGGACTGGCCGGTGGCGTGTTGGACCTCGCCGTGATGGGGGAGATAGTCATCTGGTGGGTCGTCTCGCCCATCGTCGGGTTCTGGGTCTCGCTGATCATCGGCCGATACTTCTACGCACGGCTGAACGGGTTGGTCGCGATGGAGCGCAGTACGGGACCGCTGCTCGACGTCGACCGGTCCGGCCTCGTCCCCGTCCCGCGCGTCCACCGGACGACCAACCGCCGGGAACTCGCCGGGACGTTCACCGTCGTCGCCATCGGCTGTCTGATGGCGTTCTCCTCGGGCACCTCGAACATCGCCAACGCCGTCGCACCGCTGGTCGCAGCGGCGAGTTGGCGATGAACCCGGCCATCGTCTTCGGCGGCGTCGCCGTCACCGTCGGGGCGTTCACCATCGCCCGACGAACGCTGGAGACGATGGGTAGCGACATCACGGAGCTACCGCTGACCGCGGCCATCGTCGTCGCGTCGGTCTCCTCGACGCTGGTCGTCTTCCTCTCGGCGCTCGGCATCCCCGCGAGCTTCGTCATCATCGCGACGATGTCCATCGTCGGACTGGGCTGGGGCCGAGCGACTCGACCGATGACCGCTCCCGAGGTGGTCACCGGCGACGGCGGGTCGCCGGTCACGGTCGACGCGCTAGCGGCCGACGAGGAGGGCGAGACGCTTCCGCCCATCGGCGCGGAGGACCCCGAGGACATCCCCAGCCCGGGGGCGCTGTTCAACCCGGTGACGACCGCTCGGGTCGTCATGATGCAGACGTCGTGCCGGCCATCGCGACGGCCGGTGCCTACCTCACGTTCCGGTTCGTCCCGATATTCGGGTTCTGAGCCGCCGCGGGCGCGCCCCGTGGCCGGCCCTCTCACTGAGCGACGAGGGCGACGCCGACGCCCGCGAGCGGGAGTCCCGCGACTCTCGTCGCGGTGATTTCGTCGCCGAGCGCGGCCATCCCGATGAACGCTGGACGACGAAGTACATGGCACCGAGCCCCGAGACGACCGTCGTCGAGCCACGTGAGAGGCCGAGGGACATCGAGACGAAGCCGATTCCCGCGAACAGGCCGGCCACGGCGGCGAGCATCCCGCCTCGCGGCGTGACGGTCAGCGAGGCCCCCGACGAGAAGACGAACCCGACTGCGAGGGCGGTCGCGACGAGATACGAGAGTGCGGCGGCCGTCTCCGGGTCCACGGAATCGGAGGCGGCGTTCCCCACGGCGATCCAGACGCCCCACGAAGCCATCGTCAGCGATTCGAACGCTACGGCCGAGTGGGAGGGCCCTCTGTGCGCACGTTCCCCCTGTGACGCTAAACGGCTCCGGTCGTCGCAGTTCTGAACGAGGCGGGAGCGGCGACCGTCGGCGGCCGACTCGCGCGCCGTATTCGGCACGAACTGTGGCGGACACGGCGACTGGCACACTCCGCGTGCTGGCTATCGAGGGCGCGTCTTTCCCGGACGGGTCGCTCGTTCGCCACCTCGGCGCCGAACGGACCGCGAAACGGTGCGTGCGAACTCGTGAAGTGTCGTGGTACCCCGACCCTCGGAAGGGTTATCCCTCGGCCGGCTCTACGTTTGTTTGTAATGGCAAACGGTACGGTTGAATTCTTCAACGACACGGGCGGCTACGGTTTCATTTCGACTGACGACGGCGACCTCGACGACGACGAAGACGTCTTCTTCCACATGGAAGACGTCGGCGGCGAAGACCTCACCGAGGGGACCGAGGTGGAGTTCGACATCGAGTCCTCTCCGAAGGGGCCCCGCGCGGCGAACGTCGTCCGGACGTAACACCGAGACAGGCTCGTCGCTCACGGCGACGACCGACGACTTCGATTTTTCAGACTGGTACGCCTCCGAGCGGACGCTATCTGCATCCGCCGTCCGTCCGATTCGCGAGCGCTTCGCTGGCCGATACGCGCCGTGTCTTCGGCACGACCAGCGAGACTCAGACACTCGCTATCAGCGGTCGCGGCGGCGGACGGCACGCGTCTGCGCGGTTCGGACCGTTCGAGAGATACTCCACGACCGACGACTGTCCCGGTTCTTTGCCGTCGGGAAGCGTCCTAGCGAGTTACGCCGTGGCACGGCGTGTACTAAACTGCTATGTCTGCATTGAATCCGAGAGTAGACGCGAAGTAGAGAGCGAACGACACGTCGGGCGTCGCCGGACGCGCGTGGGTGTGCCTTTGTACCGGCCCGCCCGAGAAGCGGTATGGGTCACGTGACACTCTACATCGCGACGAGCGTCGACGGGTACCTCGCCGACGAGGACGGGGGCGTCGACTGGCTCGACCAGTACGGGTCGGAGTCGGAGGGAAGCGAAGCGACGGGCGGATTCTCGGAGTTCCTCGAGAGCGTCGACTGTCTCGTCATGGGCGCGACAACGTACCAGCAGGTTCTCGGGTTCGGCGAGTGGCCCTACGGCGAGACGCCGACGTACGTGTTCACGCACAGAGAGCTCTCGCCCGCGACCGAGGCGGTCGAGTTCGTCGACCGAGACGTGGCCGCGGTCGCCGGAGAACTCGAACGGAAGCACGACCACGTCTGGCTGGTCGGCGGTGCGCAACTGGCGCAGTCGTTCCTCCGGGCGAGGGAAATCGACCACTTGCGGCTGTTTCTCGCCCCGATACTCCTCGGCGACGGGATTCGACTCTTCGACGGCGACTACGACCGACAGCGTCTTCGGTTACTCGACACGGCGTCCGACGACAGCGGCATCGTCGAACAGCACTACGAGTTCCTCGACTGAACGCTCGGCCGTCGGCGTCGCCGGGATGCGTGTCTCACCCGCGCGCTACGCCGTCTCGTTCGTGACGACGAGTTTCCCGATGCTCTCTCTGTCCCGCATCGTCCGGAACGCCGCGCCGGTCGAGTCCAGCGGGAACGTCTCGTCAATCTCGGGGTCCAGTCTCCCGTCGGCGACGAGGCCGACCAGTCGTTCGAGGTCCGCCTGCGTCCCCATCGTACTGCCGACGACCGACTTGTGTCTCAGGAACAGGTCGGGGATGTCTATCTCGGAGTACCGACCGGCGGTCCGACCGCAGACGACCATCCGCCCGCCGCGGCGGAGGGCGTCCAGTCCGAGTTGGGTGTACGCGCCGCCGAGGTGATTCAGGACGGCGTCGGCGGGGCCGATGTCCGCGACGGCCGGGCGTATCTCGTCGGGGTCCGTGCTCTCGACAGCGTGGTCCAGTCCCAACTCGGTCAACCGGTCGAGTTTCGACGCCGACGAGGAGGTGCCGACGGTGCGAGCGCCGAGGACTGCCGCGAGTTGGACGCCCGCGACGCCGACGCCGCCCGTCGCGCCGGGGACGAACACGAGGTCGTTCGGTCCCACCTCGGCCCGCCGGAGCATGTGGAAGGCGGTCAGGTACGCCGTCGGGAGGGCGGCGGCCGTCGTCGCGTCGACGGCGCGGGGAGCGAGACGAGGCGGTCGGCCGCCACGAGTGCCCGTTCGGCGAGGCCACCGTGGTACAGCGAGAAGTTCTCGCAGAGGTTCTCGGGGCCCTCGCGGCAGAAGCGACAGGTGCCGCACGTCTCGTTCGGGCAGAGGACGACCCGGTCGCCGGGGTTCGACG
>NZ_WPCD01000273.1:0-4007 GCF_009741955.1 Halogeometricum sp. CBA1124
ACGCCGTCGAACACGTCGGCGACGACGTCACCGTCCGCGTCGGCGCACTCGAGGACGGCTTCTTCGTCGAGGACGACGGCCCGGGCATCCCCGCCGAGGACCGCGACACCGTGCTCGAGACGGGGTACTCCACGGACCCCGACGGCACCGGGTTCGGACTCGCGATCGTGCGGCGAATCGCCGAAGCGCACGGTTGGACCGCCTCGGTCACCGAAGCGGTGTCGGGCGGCGCGCGCTTCGAGTTCCGCGCCGAGTCGCACTCGAACGGCCCGTTCGAGGACGCCGGCGACCCCCGTGCCGGTCGCTACGGGTCCGCGGCCCGTTCCGAGGACGTCGGCCGCTGACCGGGTGCAGGTGGTCGCGGCGCACGTCGACGACCGGGACCGGACCGTCACGACGCCGGTTCGAAGACGTACGAGTGGCGGACGTCGCTGTCGTAGTAGAGCGTCCCCTCGGGCCGTCGGAGGAGTGACGCGATGGCGTACAGGTCGCCCGCGGCGCCGGCGGTGTTGAACACGAGAGCGACGAACGCCGCGAACGCGAGGAAGGGGACGGGCACGAACAGGAGGGGGAACAGGAGGGCGTCGAGGAGGAGCAACGGCGCCGCGGTGACGACGAGGACGTCCTCGCGCCGCTGAAACTGGTGGAATGCGCAGGCGTACGCCGCGCCGAGGAACGGCGCGACGCCGTAACTGACGCGGTAGCCGTACCGCCGGTAGGCGAGTCCGTGGACGAGTTCGTGAACCACGACGGTGGCGAGGACGGTGCCGACGAAGACGCCCGCGGCGAGTCCGAGTCGGAGCGAGAGGGTGAATCCGGTCTCCGTCTGCTGCACGTCGAACACCGTCTCGAAGACGGCGGGGCCCTGCACGGTCCACAGAACCGAGCCGAACAGCGGTATCCCGACGGCGACGAGGGCGACGGACAGCACCGTCAGGACCGGGAGCGAGTACTCGAACGCCGTCGGTTCGGCGTACCCCGCGGGCGTCTCCGGGACCAGCGCGTCGTCGGGGTCGAATCGGCTCTCCGGCATCAGTTCGCCCGGACGGGTCGACGGTTCACTCGGTACACACGGACCCGGACGGCGGCGGCGACTTCCGTGTTTCCGCCGGCGACGGCGGGCGCGAGCGAGATGGCCCCCGCCGCTCCCCCGCGAGGACGCCGTCGGGGAGGGGTTCGACGCCCTACGCGTCGCGTTCGTACACCACGTCGCCGGCGACGACGGTGGCCGAGACGTCGATGTCGCGTATCGAGTCGGCCTCCCACGGCGACTCGGCCAGCACCGTCAGGTCGGCCGCCTTCCCCGCCTCGATGGTTCCGAGTCGGTCCTCGTCGAACCCGGCGTACGCCGCGCCGGCGGTGTACGCGCGGAGGGCCTCCGTCACGCCGAGTCGTTGCTCCGCTTCGGGGGCGTTCACCGCGTGGTGGACGCCGAGGAGGGGGTCCAGCGGCATGCAGTCGCTCCCGAACGCGAGGGGGACGCCCGCCTCGGCGAAGGCGGCGTAGCGGTTCGTCTCCGTCCGCCGGTCGCCGAGGCGCGAGTCGTACAGGCCGCCCTCGCCGGCCCACTTGAGGAAGTTCGGCTGGACCGAGGCGACGACGCCCGACTCGGCGAACCGCCGAATCGCCTCGTCGTCCGCGAGTTCCGCGTGTTCGACGCGGTGTCGGCTCTCGCCCGGACTGTCGCAGTCCTCGTACGCGTCGAGGACCGCACGCACCGCCTCGTCTCCGATGGCGTGCGCGGACAGTTGGAGGCCGTGCGCGTCGGCCCGCGAGACGACGTCCGACAACTCGTCGGGGTCGACGACCCACGACCCCGTCTCCGACGGGTCGTCGCTGTACGGTTCGGAGAGTTTCGCCGTCCGCCCGCCGAACGACCCGTCGGTGAACGTCTTTATCGCCCCGGTGCGGACCATCTCGCTCCCGTGGTTCGTCCGCAGACCGGCGTCTACCACGCTGTCGAGGTGGTCGGCCCAGTAGTTGATGCGGACGCGAAGCGTCAGGTCGCCCCGCCGGTCCAAGTCGCGGTAGCGCCCGGTTTCGCCGAGTTGCGCGTCATGTCGTGGACGCCGGTGACGCCGCGTTCGTTCGCCGCCGCCTGCGCCGCGCGGAGGAGTTCCTCCGTCTCCGCCCGGTCCGGTTCGACCGCCTCGTACACCGCGTCGACGGCCTCCTCCACGACGACGCCGGTGGGGTCGTCGCCGTCGTATCGCACGTCTCCGTCCGGCATCTCGGGCAGGTGGCGGTCCAACGCGACCGAGTTCAGCGAGGCGACGTGCATGTCCTCGCGGAACGCGGCGACGGGCCGGTCCGTCGAGACGGCGTCGAGGTCCTCGCGCGTGAGGTACCGCGACTCGGCCCACGCGCTCTCGTCGTAGCCGTATCCGAGGACCCACTCGTCGGCGTCGTCGCCGCCGAGTTCGGCCGCCCGTTCGCGGAGCCGATTCACGCAGTCGTCGGGGCCCGCGGCGCCCGCGAGGTCAGCGTGGACGAGGGACCGCCCGACCATGTCGAGGTGGGTGTGCGCGTCGACGAACCCCGGGAGGACCACGTCGCCCCCGAGGTCGACTGTCTCCGTCTCGGTGCCGACGAGGAACTGCACGTCGTAGGACTTGCCGAGGCGGACGATTCGGCCGTCGCGGACGGCGATCGCCTCGTGCGTCTCGTCGGGGTCGCAGAGCGTGTGCACCTCGCCGTCGAGGAGGACGAGGTCCGCGGCGTCTGTCATGTGTGGGGAGGTGGCGGGGGGAGGGCAAAACGGTTGGGGTGGCGGTCAGTCCGACGGCGTCGGTCCCGCGGGAAGACGCGCAGAGGCCGGGAACCGGTAACGGTTAGGGAAGTCGCGAAAAACTCCCGCACATGACCGACGCTACGACGGCCGAAGCACTCGCCGAACGCGTCCGGGAGGGCGAGTTGCGACTCCACGAACTCGAAGACCACGCGGACGCCGACACGGCGACGGCGGCCCGCCGCCTCCTCGTCGAAGCGCAGTCGGGGGCGTCGCTGGATGCCGTCGGCGACTACGGCTTCCCGGCCGAACGCGCCGACCCCAACATCGAGAACATGGTCGGGACCGTGCAGGTGCCGATGGGCGTCGCCGGCCCCGTCGAGATACGCGGCGGCAGTCTCGACGGCGAGCGCTACCTCCCCCTGGCGACGACGGAGGGGGCCCTCCTCGCGAGCGTCAACCGCGGCTGTTCGGTCCTGAACGAGGCCGGCGGCGCGAACGCGCGCGTCCTGAAGTCCGGGATGACCCGCGCCCCCGTCTTCCGCGTCGCCGACGTGGTGGCGGCCGAAGCGCTGGTCGAGTGGGTCCGCGACAACGAGGACACCCTCGCGGAGGCGGCCGAGGAGACGACCAGTCACGGCGAACTGCTGGACGTGACGCCGTACGTCGTCGGCGACTCCGTCTACTTGCGCTTCCGCTACGACACGAAGGACGCGATGGGGATGAACATGGTCACCATCGCCACGCGGGCGGCCTGCGACGTGGTCGAAGCGGAGACGGACGCCTCCCTCGTGGCCGTCTCGGGCAACCTCTGCACCGACAAGAAACCCGCGGCGATAAACGCCGTCGAAGGACGGGGACGCTCCGTCACCGCCGACGTGACCATCCCGCGCGAGGTGGTCGAAGAGCGACTGCACACGACGCCCGAGGCGGTGGCCGAGTTGAACACCCGCAAGAACCTCGTCGGGTCGGCGAAGGCGGCCAGTCTGGGGTTCAACGCCCACGTCGCCAACGTCGTCGCCGCGATGTTCCTCGCCACCGGACAGGACGCCGCGCAGGTGGTGGAGGGGTCCAACGCCATCACCACCGCGGACGTGCGGGACGGCGACCTGTACGTCTCCGTCTCCGTCGCCAGTCTCGAAGTCGGCACCGTCGGCGGCGGGACGAAACTGCCGACGCAGGCCGAGGGACTCGACGTCCTCGCGTCCGGGGGGGCGGTGACCCCGCGGGGTCGAACGCCGACGCCCTCGCGGAGGCCATCGCCGTCGGCGCTCTCGCG
>NZ_WPCD01000249.1:0-4625 GCF_009741955.1 Halogeometricum sp. CBA1124
GCGACGCGGCCGCCCTCGAACACGAGTCGGTCTGCGCTCATGCTCCATCGGTTCTGCGTCCCACCGCCTAAACGTCCGGGTAGCGGTAGCGCGCGGCGGGGTACACCGCTAAGTGCGACCGGCGAGACGGGAGGGACATGTTGGAAGACCTGTCGGGACGGAGCGCACTCGTGACCGGCGCGAGTTCGGGCATCGGCGCGGCGACGGCGCGGCGACTGGCCGCCGAGGGCGCGGACGTCGCCCTCCTCGCCAGACGCGAGGCGCGACTGGAGTCGCTGGCGGCGGACGTCGAAGCCGAACACGGCGTCGAGACGGCCGTGGTGCCGGCGGACGTGCGCGACGAGGACGCCGTCGCGGCGGCCGTCGAACGGACGCTCGACTCGTTCGGCCGGGTGGACGTGGCCGTCGTCAACGCCGGCGTCGCCCGCGGGTCCGACGTGGCGTCGATGTCCACGGACGACTACCGGACGATGACCGACACCAACGTCGACGGCTCGTTCTTCCTCGCTCGCGCCGTCCTCCCGCACCTCGTCGAGACGGAGGGAACGCTGGTCTTCGTCGGCAGTTTCGCCGGGCAGTACCCCCGGCCGTTCAACCCCGTCTACGCCGCGACGAAGTGGTGGGTCCGGGGCTTCGCCCACAGCGTCGCCGCGCAGGTGGGCGACGACGGCGTCGCCGTCAGCGTCGTCAACCCCACCGAGGTCCGCTCTGAGTTCGCCGTCGAGGGGGAGACGTTCGAAGAGCGGTTCGACCCCGGCGAGGTGACCGAACCCGAGGAGGTGGCCGACGCTATCGCCTTCGCGGCCATGCAGGACAACTCCGCGGTGCAGGAACTGGACCTCTACCGCCGGGACAAGTTCGGCGGGTGGTGAGGTGGTGGGGACGGGGTGAAGTGGTGCGGGATGCGGCGACGTGAGACGGGATGAGGTGAGGAGAGGTGAGACGAAGCGAGGAGTGGCGAGTGAAGTGCGGTGCGGGCCCGCGCCTCACTCGGCGGCCGGCCGCGACGCGCCGACGCGCACCTCGTCGCCGACGGCGAGCGTCTCGCCCCACGAGGACTCGGGGACGCGCGTGTTCACCATGAGGCGGAAGTCGTGGTCGAACCAGTCGCTCTCGGCCCAGTCGGGTTTCGTCTCCGCGCGCCGGCGGACGAACGTCTCCCGGAAGCCGTCGTACTCGTCGCCGGTGTCCGGGTCTCGCGAGGGAACGACGCAGCGCTGACACGGGTTGACGCCGGCGAACCGCACGCTCCCGACAGAGAACTCGACGACGCGCCCTCTGCGGTCGAACAGGCGGTCCTCCCAGAACGGCGGGAGTTCGGAGTCGCCGCGGGCGCCGAGTTCGACGTTCGCGCGGAGGCGACGGCGCATCCCGTCGACCGTGATGCCGTCGAACCACGACGCCGTCTCGCGGAGCGTCGCCGTACTCACGACGGTCGGCCCCGACGCCTCGGTGTCGTCGGGGAACCCGCCCGCACGGTTCTGGTCGAGGGACACCTCGTAGCCGAAGAACTCGGAGAGAAACGCCGTCATCGCCGCCCGGTCGTCGTCCACGTCGAACGCCGCTTCGCGGTCCGGGACGGCGAGGCGGAGGCGTCGCGTCGCCGGGTCGAAGTCGGCGCGGATCCGGTGGACCGCACGCTCGCGCTTCCCGTTCACGTAGTCGCCGTTCGAGTCGAACAGGGCGAACTCCCGGTCGCCGTCCAGCCCGCCGTTCTCGACGAGTTCGATGGACTCGCGGTCACAGCCGTCCAGCGATTTCACCGGAAACGTCGTGAGGCGTCGGACGACGGCTGTGGGACCGTCCGTCGGGTCGCCGACTTCGGACCCCTCGTCACCGGGCGTCGAGTCTGCGGGCATCGTCGCCTACTCGGCGTCTTCGTCTTCGTCGTCGTCCGCGCCGGGGACGTGGTCGGAGAGGACGGCGTCTATCTCCTCGTTGTCAACGTCGCGGTAGCCCTCGGCGGAGACGGTGACGACGCTGAGGTTCTCCGCTTCGAGTTCCTCGTCGGGGACGGTGAGCGCGCGGACGGCGAGTCCGACGCCGTCGGACAGCGACAGTTCCTCGCTCCACTCCTCTTCGAGGTACTCCTGGACGTCGCTGCGGTTCGCGCCGATGGCGACGGCCTTCCACTCCTGCGGCGCGCCGGAGGGGTCGGTCTGGAACAGTCGCGCGCGGGTCTCCTCGCCCTCGCCGTCCATGCCGCCGATGAGGAGGGACGCGCCGAACGGCCGCGTGCCGCCGCGCTGGGTGCTCTCCTGAATCATGTCCGAGAGCGACTTCGTCAGCGTCTCGACGCCGATGGACTCGCCGTAGCGGAGGTGGTTCACCTGCGCCTCCTGTCGGGCGTCGTCGACGAGTTGCCGGGCGTCCGCGACGTGGCCCGACGTGGCGGCGCCGAGGTAGCTATCGAGTTTGTGAATCTTCTCGATGCTCTCGGTCTCCATGAGCGACGAACTCGTGCGGCGTTGGGCCGCGAGGACGACGCCGTCGTCGGTTCGGATGCCGACGCTCGGCGCGCCTCGCTTGACTGCTTCGCGGGCGTACTCGACCTGATAGATGCGGCCGTCGGGAGAGAACAGCGACGTACCCCGGTCGTACGCCTGCTGGTCGTTTCGGTTCATACAGCCCCATCCGGTCCCCGGAGGTATAAAAGCACCACCGGGGGAGGATAGTACCGCATCCCGGCGACGTTTACGTCTGCTCGCCCCGACAGCGGACGGTTCGGTACCGCTGCGCGCGACAGCACGCCGTGTCAGAGAGGCCGCGCGTCGCGGAGCGACCAGTCGGAACGGGTGAACGTCCGCGTTCGGGGACTCCCGCCGAATCGAGCGACGCCGCTCCGCGGCCCACACTTTTCTCGCTCGCCGTCGTCTCTCCGACCGTGTCCTACGACCTCCGAACCGTCGTCGCGGTGTTCGTCGTCGGCCTCCTCGTCGGCGGCGGCGGCGTCGCGTACGTCCTCCCCGCGGCGACGACGACCGGCCCCACGTCCTCGACGGGCGTCGCCACGGGATGTACCGCCGACCCGCCCGGCGGACCGTCGTCGTACCTCGTCCGCGTCCCCGGCGGCGAGACGACGACGTTCGTGTTCAACCGGACCTACGCACACGAGGCGGCCGCGCTCGACTTCGATGCGACGGTCGAGAACCCCGCTCCCGGCGTCTACGTCTACCGAATCGCGAGTTCGCCCGACGCCGACGCGGAGAAGACGCCGCCCGAGGACTGCACGCCAGTCTCCCGACTCGACGGCGTCGCGACGGTGCCGAGCGACTACGAGACGTTCCGCGTCGTCTTCGACGGCCGGACGGTGGCCTCCGTCGAGAACGACGGGTCGCACGTGATACTCCGACGACTGGAGAACGGTACCGCCTGAGCGTCGGTTCGCCGGACGGACCCCGTCGTCAGGGTGCGGTCGGCGTCGCATTCGCCGTCTCGGTCGCCGTCGCGTTCGAACCCTGTCCCGTCGCGGTACGCGCCGCGGCCACCCACGCGGGTTCCGCGACCGGTTCGTCGCCGCGGTTCGTGTACTGGATGCGCACCGTCGCCGTCGCGTTCGGCGCGTCGGGCGTCTCGTACGTCCGTTCGAGGCGGAGGACGACGCCCTCCCCGGTGACGAGCGCCCACCCCGTCGAGTTCTCGACGCCGGGGTACGGGTCGGGACCGAGACTGAGCCAGAAGTAGGTGACGCCGTTCTGGTCGATGGCGTCGGTGATGCTGGAGTTCTCCACGGAGAGATACCAGCCGAGGTAGCGTTCGACTCGGTCGGCGTAGTAGCCGTGCCGGGACCGCGCGGTCCGCGTCGGCGTCGCCGAGTAGACGGTGTCGTTCGGCCCCTGCGGCCCGCTGACCTGCCGTTCCCAGCGGATTCCCCCGTCTGCGTACGCCTCCACGTCGGCGACGATGGGGGGGTCAGCCGAGGGGACGCCCCTGCCGGAGACGTTCGTGACGTAGTTGACCGGTGCGGCCACCTCGACGCGTTCGACCCGGCGGCTCCGCTCGGTCCCGTTCACCGCTTCCAGATACGTCAGTTGGAGTTCGTACGGTTGCGTGGTGACGGCGTCGGCGTGCGTCTCCGCGAGGCGGTAGGGGTCCCGTATCCCGTCCGGTCCGAGTCCGGGCGGGAACCCGCGACTTCGCTCGGCCGTCGGTGTCGGCGTCGGGGTGGGCGCCGGCGTGACCGTCGGCGCTGGCGTCGCCGTGCCGTCGGCGTCCTCGACGGGGTCCGCGGACGCGCCGAAACCGCCCACGCTCGCGCGTCGGCGTCGGACCCGACGCCGAACGGAGCGTCGTCCGCCCACAGTCCTCCGACCGACCCCGCGAGGACGAGGGCGACGAGCAGACCCACGACGACGACGGCAGACGAGGGGAGCGAACCCAGCGACGCGGACGACACCGGGAGTCGGTCGCGGAGTGCGGGCGTCGGCTCCGCCGCCTCGGTCAGGAGGGGCCGACCGAGGTGGGTCGCGGCGATTTCGCCGGCCCGTTCGCGCGGGAGGGCGTACAGCAGTTGCTCTCGCAGGTCGTCGGGGGTCGACGACGTCGACGCCGGTCGGTCGATCCGACACCGGCCTGTCGACCACGACGGCGTCGACGTCCGCGGGGAACGTCCGGCGGCCGAGACG
>NZ_WPCD01000203.1:0-6600 GCF_009741955.1 Halogeometricum sp. CBA1124
AGACGGACGCTCTCGTGGGGGGAGGCCGGGCGCTGTCGTCCGACGGGTCGGCGTGCACCTCGGTGACGATGGCGTCCACGACGTTCTCCGAGCGGCGTTCGCCCCTCTTCAGAGAGGACTCTGAGGAGGTGTCGTCGCCGTTCCGTCGTCGCGAGTTCGAACGCGTCGTCCTTGTCGAGTTCGTCGGGGTCGTACCGGTCGTTCACCGCGCGTCACCTCGTCGCGTCGTCGTGTGTGTTCCGAACATCAGTCAGTCTCGGGTCGGGGCGGAGGACTGCCGCAGAGGGTAGTCGGGAGACGGTCGAACGCCGCGTACCGGACGCGGTAGGTGGGTGCCTGTGGGGAGGCACCCATCCACAGTTGTAGTTTCATCGTCATATTTCCTGTGCCCGAAACGCCGTCGGCGCTGGACGGTCGGGACTGCGCGAAGCGTCTCGCTCGCGTCGGGAGCCTCGAATCCACGCGTCGACCCACACGCGCACCGCGGCGCGAGAGACGCGTCGCTCGCCGGGTGAGTCTGTCAGTTACCCACGACTGAAGTCGTGGGCTTGTCAGTGGACTCCCCTTCTGCCGTCGCTTGGACGGAGGCGTGGAAATCGCCATTCAGGTTCAGCGTCCCTGACGCAAGCGCACACTGACAGGGTGCGCCTCCACCCGAAGACTTCTGCCCCGAGTGGAGACGCCTGAGAAGTTTACGAGCAATATTCTTGCTCGCGTTATAATCCGCGTTCAGTTCGTACTCGCACTTCTGGCACTTGAACTGGTCTTTCGACTGCCGATTCGACTCGTGCGTGAATCCACACGACGAACACCGTTGAGACGTGTACGCAGGACTCACCTGCTCAACCTCGATGCCGAACATCTCGGCTTTGTATTCTGTGTACTGGTACAAGCGTCGGAACGCCCATGTGTGGAATCGCTTCGCACCAGCCATTCGCGTGCGGATGTCGGTCAGGTTCTCGAACGCGATATGCGTACAGCCGTGGTCACGAGCTTCTTCGAGAATCCGATTCGACGCTCGGTGCAGTTCGTCCTGCATCCACCGGTGTTCGCGGTCGTTCATCGACTGAATAGATAAGTGTGCGGACCGCGTTCCTGTTTGTTGCATCGACCCACGAGTCTTCTCGAACTCTCGGCGTCGGTGGTTCATCTCGTCTGCGTTTCCGATGAACGCGCATGTCGAAGTCACGGCGAGCGAGCATCCACGTTCAGGTCAACACCAAGGACTGTTCTGTGCTTGGCGTCAGAAGTGGTCGCGGATTGCTCTTGCTCGTCCGTGGTTCGGCGCATTCGTGCGTGGAGGTAGAACGATTCGGTAGAGCGGTCGTACTGCAACGTGGACATTCGGAACTCGTAGTCCTCGTTCAGCAGGTACTCGCCCATCGGCGTTCCCTCTGCGTCGTCGGGGAGCACGTAGTCGCACTCGACGCGACCGTCCACTGTGGAGAGCGAAACGTGGTCACGGTGGAATGTCGCTGACCGCTTGTCGTAGACGACGCTCCACGCATCGAAGTGCGGTTGACTGGTGTTCTCGCCCTTCTTGAGTCGGGCGACACCGCTTTTCGTGGCTTCGATGGCGCGTCGAATCCCCTTCTGGACGAGGTTGGCGGTCAACTCCGTCTCGTTGCGGAGTCGTTCGTAGAGGGCGTTCTCGGCTTTCTGCTTCGAGGTCACGCAGTAGTCGTTTGGGTGTCTCCACGCCCACTCTGCGGTGGTATTCGCGCAGTGGAGAAATTGGTTTTTAGTCTGATGGAGGTCTTCGCATCGCTCGTCAGGTACATCGAGTTTGACCTTGACGGTGCGAATCACGTCCTCCATCCGCATTTCACATATTTTGATGTCTCTTTATAAATACTGCGGCTGGCTTGGGCGAGTCGGGTTGCTATCGCTCGTGGTTGGTAGAGTGGTTTGTCGGATTCCTCCCACGGCTAAAGCTGTGGGCTTCCTCCTTGCATCTGTGTGAGTCTGTGAAAAGGCGCCGAGGGTGAGATTTGAACTACGTCGGGACGTGCTCGCTTCGCTGCGCGCGTCCAGCCTCGTTCAAATCACAGCAAGCCGCACACAGCGAATCAGCCGGTGCGAGAGACACTGCGGTCGCTCGCGGGCTGAGTTCGCTGAGAAAGCGCCGAGGGTGAGATTTGAACTCACGTGTCCGAATGGACAGTAGATTTCGAATCTACCGCCTTGGCCGGGCTAGGCTACCTCGGCTTGCATACGCTGTTGGGAGACGCCGCGTTTAATCGGTTTCGATTTCGGTGGACCACGGCGATGTGACCCAGATTACTAAGTCCCATGCCGCCCCGAGGGCTGGTATGGACATCCCCGAAGCGAACGAGGCGTGTAGCAGCGTCCTCGCAGAGGTTTCGAAGGCCGTCATCGCCGAGCAGGAGTTCCTCGAGCGCATCATGCTCGGCGTCCTCGCCCGCGGCCACGTCCTCCTCGAAGACGTCCCCGGCACCGGGAAGACCCTGAGCGCACGGTCGGTCGCCACCGCCCTCGGCCTCTCCTTCTCCCGCGTGCAGTTCACGCCGGACCTCCTCCCCTCCGACGTGACCGGCACGAACATCTTCAACGAGCGCGAGAAGTCCTTCGAGTTCTCCGAGGGGCCAATCTTCGCCAACGTCGTCCTCGCCGACGAGATAAACCGCGCGCCGCCGAAGACGCAGGCGGCGTTGCTGGAGGCGATGGAGGAGGGACAGGTGACGGTGGACGGCGAGACGCACGAACTCCCGAAGCCGTTCGTCGTCATCGCCACGCAGAACCCCGTCGAGAGCGAGGGCACGTTCCCCCTCCCCGAGGCGCAGATAGACCGCTTCGTCGTCAAGACGAGTATCGGCTACCCCGACACCGACGGCGAGGTCGAACTCCTGCGACGCCGCGTCGGCCGGGAGGCGCGCAGTCCGAGCGTCGGGTCGGTTCTGACCCGCGAAGAGGTACTCGACGTGCGCGTCGTCCCCGAGGACGTGCGCGTGGACGAAGATCTGCTGCGCTACATGGCCGACGTGGCGCGGGCGACGCGCACGGACAGACGGGTCGAGGTGGGCGTCTCCCCGCGCGGGACCCAGCGACTGCTGGAGGCGTCCCGCGCCCGCGCCGTCCTCTCGGGTCGCGAGTTCGTCACGCCGGACGACGTGAAACGCGTCTCGCCGGCCGTCCTCGCGCACCGCCTCGTCCTCACGCCGGACGCGCAGGTGAACGACGTGGCGAAGGAGGACGTCATCGCGGACGTGCTCGAACGGGTCGAAGTGCCGACCGTGGAGTGACCGGGCGTCCGCGGTAGCGACCGCGACAGTCATACGTGGCGTCCGTCCCATCGGGCACCATGGACACCGACCGGCAACTCCACGAACTCGCGCCCGGGGCTGGAAACGAGGCCTCTACGCCGACGTCCAGCGGACGTTCCGAGCGCCCATCGTCAACTGGATATTCCGGACGACGATGGCGAACGAACCGGGGTTCCTCCGCTACGCGTGGGGACAGGTCAAGCCGGTGTTCCAGACGCGGGCGTTCGCTCGCCTGTCCGTCCGCTACCGGGACGCCGTCCTCGACGCGATGGACGCGCCCGACGATCCGCTCCCGCGCTACCGCCCGAGCGAGACGGGTCTCGACCCCGCCGCCGCCCGCGAACTCCGCGGACAACTCGCCACCTACGACGTGGTCGCGCCGCGGTTGGCGGTGCTGTTCGAGACGATGGACAGGGCGCTCCACGGCGACCCGGTCGGACACGAACCGGGGGAGGTGTCGGCGGCGACCGAGCCGTCCCCCGACTGGCTGGACCGCGACCGGGGGCGCGCGCCGACACTGCTCGACGACGCGGACGTCGCAGACGAACTCGCGGACACCGTCGCCCGAGTCCGGTCGTTCCACGGCTTCGACGGGGGCCTCCCGAGCATCTACCGGACGCTCGCGCAGTGGCCGCCGTTCTTCGAACGCATGTGGGCGGACGTGGAGCCGAGACTGGAGCGCGACGCCTTCGCGGACGCGCTCGAACGCACCGACGACCTCGTCTCGTCGTTCGTGGACGCGACCCCCTACCGACCGCGCGTCGGGCCCGACGACCTGACGCGTCGGGTTCGACGAGGAGACGGTGGCGGACGTGCAGGGGCTGTTTCGGCAGTTCAACGCGGGGCCGGTCGAGACCGTGCTACCGGCGTACCGGTGTTCGCCGCGACTGTCGACGCCGCCGGCGAGCGCGAACTGAGCTGAACGGAGCCGAGCCGAACTGGGCTCTGAGTCGGCCGGGCGAGGGCGAACCTACCGCCGGTGACCGCGGACCGACCCGCCCTCCTCGCGCCGCCCGCGCAGGGCCGCCACCAGCGCGATGGCCCCGAGGAGCACGAGGACGAGGGCGGCGACCGGTTGGCTCCCGCCGACCGAGAGGTAGACGGCGTAGACGACGGCGGCGCCGGCGACGCCGACGAGCAGCGTCGTCGCCGAGTGGACCAGCGTCAACCGCGTCGTGTCCGCGTCGCGACCGAGTTGCTCGCCGACGCCGATGGCGTACTCGCCGGCGTCCCACGAGACGACGGTGCCGAGCGCGGCGAGCAGGAGGGGTTCTGCCGCCCCGCCCTGCACGCCCGCGTAGACGATGCCGACGAACAGCGCCGACGCGCCGAACGTGACGACCCGGCGAGAGCGCGGTAGAGGCCGAGTGCGAGGACGACGACGCCGACGGCGGCGGGCGCGGCGGCCCCGGCGGCCGCGAGCGCGACGCCGACGAAGCCGACGGTGGCGGCGATCATCGAGAGCGACACGCCGGCGGTGGCGGGGCGTCGGGTTATCTCGGTCATCGCGACCACCGCCGTTCGGCGCGGGCGAGTTCGGTCGCCAACGGTCCTTCACCCCAGTCCACGACGCGAATCCCCGACCGGCGGAGTCGCGCCAGCCGGTTCTCCCGTTCGCGCCCGCGAGTCGGTGCCCCGGCGTGTCGTCCGTCGTCGAGTCGGGGCTGACGACGGTGACGAGGTGGCCGTAGGCGTCGAGGCGGCGCGCGGCGACGACGGCGAAGTCGTCGGCCATCGGCGAGAAGAACAGCACCTGCGCGTCGGACGGCAACTGCCGTCGGAGGCGTCGCACGGCGACGACCGGGTAGTAGGCGTCGTCCGAGGGCGTCGGCGCGAGGGCGGGATTCGTGGCGAACAGTTGGCGGGCGCGGGCGCGATGGTCGCTGCCGGTGCTCGGCGCGAGCCAGCAGTCGTGCGGCGACAGGGCGGCCACGCCCACCCGGTCGCCGCTGTCGAGGAGCGACGAGAACGCGCGCGTCGCGGCGTCGACGCTCCGCTCGACGGCGTTCTGGTCGCCCTCGTGGGTGGCGACGTAGGCGTCCGCCCGCGCGTCCACGAGGAGGACCACCGTCGCCGCGCGTTCCTCGCGGAACTCCAGCGTCGCCATCTTCCCGGTCCGGGCGCGGCGGTTCCAGTCGATGCGGTTCAGCGGGTCGCCGCGGCGGTACTCGCGGGTCGAGTAGAACTCCAGTCCGTCGCCGGCGACGTCCGTCGCGACGCGGCCCGTGTACTGCGTCGTCAGGCCGCGCAGCGGGAGGTCGGAGGTGGCCTCGAGCGACGGTGCACAGCGCAGCACCGTCTCCGACTCGGCGTCGAGGGCCTCGGTGCGCTCCGTCTCGGCGCTCGGACTGCGGGTCACGGCTTCGAGCGGTCCCCACGCGTGTTCGCCGCGGACGGCCTCGACCGAGTACGAGAACGTCGCGGACTTGCCGGGGCGAAGCGCCGTTCCGAGGCGCGCCGAGCCGTCGGTCACTTCGAGGGCCGGCGGGACGCCGTCTATCAGTCTGAGGTCCGTCAGCGCCGTCTCGCCGACGTTCTTGACGGTGACGGTCACGCGCACGTCTTCCTCGGTGTCGGGGTTCGACTCCGACAGTTCGCGAACGACTTCGAGCGTCGGGGCGGGCGCGTCGGTGAACCACGCGAAGCCGGTGTAGGCGACGCCGAGGCCGGCGACGAGGATGAGGGCCGGCCGCTGGAAGACGACGCCCACGGCGCCGGCGACGAGGGCTGCCCCCTCGATACCGGTCCAGCGGTTCGTGTCGAACCCCTTCATCGGCCCGCCTCCGCGACGGCGTCGTCGCTGTCGTGAACCGCTTCGATGGCCGCGATGGTTCGCGCGGCGCGCGCCGACGTCGACGACTGCCCGCGCACGACCAGTCGCACCCGGTCGACGAGCGAGAGGGGGACGTCTGCGCCGAGGTAGCGGGCCGCGACGGGGTCGGACGTCCACGTCCCCTCCTCGAGGTGCCGTTCGGCCCGGTCGGTCGAACAGTTGTCGTGGAGGACGAGCGTCTCGACGGCCGCCTCGCGGAGGCGCGTCTTGAGTTCCGTCACGTTCGACGCGCGCCATCCGCGCTCGGACAACCGTCGGTCGACGTCGTCGCCGGGCGTCGGGACGCGGTAGCGGAGTTCGGGGTCGCCGGTGTCCGTCGCGCGGTAGTCCACGTGCCGGCGTCCGAGCGCGTAGCGGAGGCCCTGCACGCCCGCCACGACGCCGACGACGATGACGAACACGAACGTCGCGCTCAGGCCGGGGACGACGAAGCCGGCGAGGCCGGCGACGCCGCCGAGGACGGCGACGACGCCGACGGCCGCG